>CAJCHQ010000542.1 GCA_903970295.1 Bryobacterales bacterium | reverse complement strand
CACCGTCCAAGCCGCTGAGGCTCTGGCTAAGCGAGCGGGAATCGGAACAGTACACTACAGAACTTCTGCAGAAGATCAAGCGCGTATTGTGCGTGAATACAAAAAGATGGGTCGACGTGTTGCTGTGGTTGGTTTCGATGTCGGCGATACGCTGGCGCTGGAGCAAGCTGATGTTGCGATCGCTTTTGAAACAGCCACCGATGTCGCGCGCCACCGCGCAGACATAGTTTTAACCACTGAGAGTTTGTCCGGTCTAGTGGACGCGCTCGAAATCGCTCGTCAAGGAATGGGTCTGGCTCGCCAAAACCTGCATGTAGTTTCGATTCCTAATTGGACGGGACTTTTGCTTGCGGCTTTCAATCGCAGTGAAATGATCGCCGCCACTTTGCTAAACAACGGATCGGTAATTGTCGGCGCGGCTAATGGCATGCGACCACTTCTGGACGTTGGAGCCGCGGAATCGGACGATGATGATACAGCGCCGTGTCCATGATTAATCGCCCTGTCCATGATTAATCGCCGCGTGCATGATTAATCGCCGCGTGCGTGATCAATCGCCGTGTCCGGATGAGGCGCCGAGTACATGACCACGTTGGCAGCATATTAATGTCAAGTCGCTCCGGTCGATAAGGCTGTTTCTAGAAGCTCCGGAAAGTGACTCGTGCCCATGTCATTCAGGCAGAAGTGACCATAGTTGCGAAATTCCCGATAGTTAATGCCGTCTATGGTGTCGCGAATAATTTTTACCGATTCGTGAATTTCATGGTCATCGTTATCGGAGTTGAAGATTGTTACTCGATTGGCACGAGTTGCTAATTCATGATCGATAGCGAAGTTGAAAAATTCCCTGGTCTTGCGCCGGCGGGGATCGAGCCATGGTGCGACCAAAATCACCTGGTCGACCTTTGTTTGCCTGTGCTCGCACAACCAACGGAGAATGAAGCCACTGCCGCAACTGTGTCCAACCAGAATGGTTTGGGGACCGACCTCGAATCTTTCAAATTCTCGCTGCCAGGTGGGATAAAACGGATCCCAGGCGTTAGGGATCTCAGGTGCATTCGCGGCAACATCGTGCACGATTAGCTGCTTCTGCAACCATGGAAGCCAGTGGTGGTTGCTGCCGGAAGGAACGTTGGCGTCATAATATTCTTCTTTGCCGGGGGTACCGTGAACGATGATGGCATTTCGCTCGGTCAATGTTATCTCCTGCCTGGTCCGTCGTAGATCTCGTCATTGCCACTCGACGGCGTTCAAGACCCTGGTTTGTGCAAATGCAGGTTTGGTGGCAATTGGCTTTGCACGTAATCAGCGACTGTGCCGATGGTGGGATTCAGATTCTGCCTGGTGAGGTTCGCTACCCAACCTAATCCTGTTTGATTTTGCGGCTCGACCAGAGTATTTTGAGCCGCGAGCATAGCATTCTGTTGGTCCATGATCAACGCCATGTTGGTCTCCGAAAAAATCTGATTGACCACACTATTGGTTCCATCCCGGGGAGCTGTTGCCAGGTCGATCAGTGCCAGTTCAGCATAGTTTCTGGCCGTATCCTCAGCCGAACCTTGCCCACCTAATTCCACCATAGCTGCTGTTTTTAGCGATGCACGAAGAGATGCCATATCAGCCGGATTAGCACTTATCTCCTGTCTGATTTTATTACAGACGGCTTCGGCATCGTCCACAGAATTAACCGGCTGGTCGAACAGTTTCCTTTGCAATTCGGCTAAATGTTGATCGGGCGGGACAGTTCTGCCAATGAGTTCACTCACGAGGTGCTCCTGAAGCTTGCGGGAGAAGGTGCTGGAATTATCAACCAAGCTTACTTTCAGGGCAATCAGTAAACTACGCATTCAGTGTTTTCGCGTGTCTGCTGAAATTTGGTGCGGCTGCGAAAAACGGAAGCGAGTTTTTCGTCTCATTCTTTCAGGTAGATTATAAATTCGATTAGTGCAGTCAATCTGCCGCCTGCTCAGCTTTGATATGTCGAGTTACAGAGGGCATCGCGGCAGTTTCAGTATTGGTTTGTTGCGGAGTCGCGGGCAGCGTGATGCCATCAACTTCGGTTTCTCGCGGAGTCGGGAGCGAGGTCAAGACCACGCTCGATTTGTCTTTATCATCCGCATTCGCGATTGAAATTTGGTTCTGCAAATGAGCGGTTGAAGCTGGTTTCAGCGATGTCAGGTGTCTATCTTGTTTGGCTGAGAAAATATAACGCAGGGCGAGCGCTATGTAAAAGACCAGGCTCGCATAGACGTTCACAAATGAAATTGCTGCTGCACAGAGATAAGCGCATGGTACCCACAAGAAAGTACCGCTTACTTCGTGAATCAAATCGTCGCTCATTGAACTGTCGACGAGCCGATGATGATCTGTCGCATAGCGCCAGTGACAATAACGAATGAAACCTAGAATGGCTAAGTGAATGCCATAGAAAGCGCTGGCGAGGGGCTGAGTCAGGTTATTGCCGAGAAGCGACGCGGAGAATGGTAAGAAGCCAATAGCCATCATAAAAAGTAAATTCAGCCAGATGTGTGTACGGTCAGATCGCCTGATGTAGTGAAACTCCATGTGGTGCCCGAACCAGAAGATGCTGGCGATACCAAATGTGAGCACATACGCGAAGAACTTCGGACCGAGTTCTCCCATGAGATGCAAAAGTTGTCGGGAAGAAGCGCCCTCGGGTGCTTTCAAATCTATTACCAACAGCGTCAGCACGATTGCGAAAACGCCGTCAGCCAGGGTGGCTATGCGTTCACTTCCTAGGGACTGATTTCGGTTGAATTCTTCCGCCATGGACAATTATTCTACCTTGATTCGACCAAATGCTTTATGCAGTCTCCCGTCTTCGGGTATGCTGAGGTGGCACGCTTCAAGCAACCTAATCGATTACCTAATCGACTAAAACTGCCTAATCGACTGATCGACTATGAATTTAACTGTTCGGTGCGTCCACTGTATAGCAGTTTCATCAATTCTGTTTCTTTTTGCAGCTGCTTGCGCTTCAGCAGAAAGCGTCGAATCGGCCGCCGTGCTAAGCCTGCGTCAGTTTGCTCAGCGCAACGAATACTTTGCGCTGACAAGAACTTATGCTCGGCTCCCTGACACACAGAAAAATGAGCCCGAAGCTTTGTACCTATGCGGTTTTGCTTGGCTTCAATTGCACCGACCCGAGCAGGCAAAACCATTGCTGCTGGCTGCTGTTAAAAATGGTTTTGCAGGCTATCCCAACTGGAAATCGACTCAGGGTTGTCTAGCCGATATCGATACGGTGGAAAAAATGATGCCACCGTTCTTTGCTGATGTACCTGACGGAGTGCACACCAAAATACACGCAAGCAGCCCCAAGACTGACTGGACGATTCCGACCTTGAACTGCCTACCAGACTTTGTTAAACGAGCCACAGAAGTTTTCGGGGATGAATTGCCTGAAATCAATTTCTATCTATTCCGCGATCGCTCGGCATTCAATGCCTTTTATATGGCTCTGATGGGGATTGAGGTGCCTAATGGAACCCAGGACGGAACCGGCAACTCGAATGTTGTCTTGTTCTGCGAACGTGATCAAAATGGAAAAATTAATCGCGCGCCTGGATCAGGTCGAGCGATCGGGGATGTATTGCACGAGTACTGTCATGCGATTTGCAACACGAACTATGGCGATAATTATCTGGCAAAAGTCCCTAATTGGTTCGACGAAGGGGCAGCAGATGCAATGTCAGCTCCATATGCGGTGCTTGGACTCTATCCGGATTACGATCGTCGTTTAGTAGCGGCAGGCAAGAAACAGGCACCACCCACGTACGAGCAAATGTGTCATGAGTTGTACAAAGATTCAGACTTGCGATACGCGCTGGCTTGTGTGACTGTTCAGGAGATTGTGCACGATAAAGGCATTACGATAATTCGAAAGATCGTTGATCGAGCTCGTGAACTGCAGGACTTCGAAGCCGCCATCAAAGATTCGACTGGCAAACCTGGTTTTGAATTTTACCAACGAGCGGTGTCCAGGTTCTGGAAACAGCTTTAGCTCTGCATCGGTGCGGTGCGTCCTATAGGTATTGAAAGAGCCCGCTCTGGTAGAGTGGAGTAGCGGATGTTCGAGAGTGGAGAAGAGACCTGAGATGCGATTGTTTCAAACGGCAGAAAGCATCCGAGTCATAATTCTGCCGGTCATATTCGTCTCTGTCCTTTTTGTCGGCGGTGGCCTTGGTCTCTCGGTGTTGGCCGCTGAGCAGCCCGATTCTGGTGCGCCTGAGGGGCAATCAGCCTCTACGGGGCAGTCGGCTCCGGCGGGGCAATCTGCGGGAACGGGAAAACTACTGCACACCGGGGTTGAAGACAATCAACAAATGCAACCCTCTGTAAAACTGCTTTTGTCGCCGCCGCCGGCACCGCCAGCTTCTCGATCGGCGCCCTCCTCGCAGTCGATGCCATCTTCAATCAATCAATTTGCTGGGGGAAGTTTGTACAATCCAGGACAGAGCGCTCCCATTTTGCCGCCGCCGTTGACGCACCATATTGATAGCTCTGCCAGTATTACTCCGCCGGCTGGATCGCCTCCTAAACCATCCCCATCCCCTCCCCCGCCTCAGCGTCCGCCAACCTGGAACTACACTGCCACTCCCAGGAACGGAATCATGAATTGGGCTCCCGGACACGGGACTAATGTCGTCCAGCCGTCGCGAACTTCAATGCAAACCGACATGCGCTGGAAATCCTCGACGCCATACTACAACTGGCGGACAAACCGTTATCGTTCCGACGGTACCGCCATTATGGCACCCAAGCCTGTCACTGCGAAACCGACCGGACAGGCACAGCTTAAAGCCACTCAAATGACTCTGCCCGAAGCTAAGGTGATAGCTCCGGCAAATTGGGATCAGTGGTACCAGAAGGTCGCTAAAGCGATCTATGCTCAATGGTGTCAGCAGACCACCATCGGCCCCGGCAGTGCGATGGTCGTAATCACGGTTTTTCGAAGCCGCGACATTGACTGCAAAATCGAAAGTTTCACTCCGGTGGATGACAAAAAGCGTAACCTCAAGGAAGAATCAGCTTTCAAAGCCGCCTCGTTGCGCTCAGTGTCCAGTTTAAATCAGACTGGTGTCTGGGAATTTCCAGTAGCACAAAAGCCGCCCAAGAAGGTTA
Source organism: Bryobacterales bacterium (assembly GCA_903970295.1). The sequence continues at coordinate 7,336 of CAJCHQ010000542.1, read as the reverse complement.
CCTTCGATATGGAATTCAAACACGCGGTCGGCAGCATTCCCGGCTGTCAGGTTGTTCACACGCATGACAACAAGGCGATAAGCGCTCTCCAGGACCGCTAATGACGTTGAAGCCCTGCCCTGCCGAATCGGGTCTCTCAGGCTCGGGTGGAATTTGCGCATTTTTCACCCGGCCGCGATCGGCGCATTTTCAGCCGGGTGAAATTTGTACATTTTCCTCCCACCCTAACAACTACTTCTTGCTAGAGGTATCGGGGTCCGCGGCCGGGCTGGCGCCAGGTCGTTGCTCTACTGGGTTTTTAGCCTCGGTAAGCAGCCCCTTCTTAGTTTTCAGCGCGGCTAGCGAAATCGAGCGACTTACGCTCCAGGAGCGCCAGTCTTGCTTACTTTCGATCTCCAGGGATTGCTTCAGCTTCTCAGCTATCTTTGCTCTTGGCGCGACATCTAGTTTGTCTAAACCGTCGGCTAGAGCGACATCTGCGTCGCTGCTCAAGCTGGCGAGGTAGTCCGTGTCTACGTTGTGACCAGAGGCTACGCGATTTAAATTGACTTTTGCAATCAGCGCGTCAGGGTTCATGGCATGCAGCCCGATGACGACCAGAATGCCTGAGACGAAAGCCCCGAAGGCAAATTTTTCTCGTTGATTGCGCAGAACTGTAATCGCCATCCAGGCGAACATCAAAGCCAGCCAACCCATCAAAGCTGTGGCGTATACGCGCAGTTCGGAAAGTCCGTATTCGAGCTGGTAGAGGTGCATTCTTTCTATTGCCGAAGCAATAATTACCATGACCATCATGATTTGCCAGCCAGCGAGCAGTTTGAAGATGTTCTGAGCTAGTTTCGTATCTGGCAGCAGCCAGTGTCCGAACAAGACCATCGGCAAAACCAGAACCGCTGCCCAAACCAACTCAAAGAAACCGCTGCGCGCGTACTCTGCATAGCTCAAGCCGAGTGTATTTTCGACCACCTTGGCGCCACCAAAAAAATGTTGGAATTGAACCAAAACGAAGAGCATAAACAAGATGTCGACCAGAGCAAAGATAACGGAGGTTTCGAGCAATCCAAGCGAAAACGGCTTTGACTTGGTCAGGTTCATATACTTTGTGTTGCCTTTGAAGACCAGCCCACTGACGAAGCCACCGACCAAATACGCGGCGAGTAAGCTGAAGAAAATATGAGAGCAGACAGCTCCTCCGTTAATTTTAAATGTACTGTCAATTACGTGTTTGAACATTTGATCGGCAGAACAAAAAAGAGCACCAAACAAAAGTAGTAGTGGTGTCGCCATTGCTATCCCGGTCAAGCCGCGCACCATCAGTTTGAGCCAGGGCGAGTCGACATCGGCTTTCCAGTTGATGCCATAGGCAATTAGTGAGACTCCACCGAGTGCAAGTTCGACGCATGTGGAAAAGAATGCGAACAAATATTCCAGCAGTGAACTAATCACAACCCGACCGCCTTGTGTGGCGAAGGATGCAAAACTCAGGCAGAGAGCGATGATGCACAAGTCGAAGAGCCGAAGTGAGGGAGAGCTTCGCCAGGCGAAGCCGCCAGAGATCAATACAGCAATGAGATTCATGGCTGCAAAAGAATATGTCTTCTTGAATAATCCGAACCTGGCCATCAGCATCAAAGTGCTGCACAGGGCGGTTGTCGAAAGAAACGTGTTGATGCCGATGGATGCATCATTGAATAGCACATCAAATGAGATGCCTATACCGATAGGAATAAACAAAAAAGGTGGTTTGACTTTCTGCTGACTGGCGGCTGCTACTTGCAGATCTTCTAACTTTTCCATGCCGACTCTCCTTGATTGGTTTCGTCCGTCACGCCTGCCTCCACCGCGCGTTCAGATACCGGACGGAATGCGTTCCTGGCGCACTCGTCTTGGTATCGTTCGTAAAAATGATTTCCCTTAACTCACTATACGCCACTTCGATTTGGTGCCTAGGTCAAAAGAGCCTGAAACTGCCATTTTTGAGCCCCTTTGCAAGTTAACTATAAGTAAAGAACGGTCGCCAAAAAAATTACGACGCCCCTACGCATCGCTCGAAAGTGCGATTGTGGGCTGATCGTTTTTTGTGCGGGCGAAATTGATTTGTGAAATTACTGGATCGAGATTGCTAAACAATCTTCTGAACAAAATCGTTTTGCGATCCTCGGCAACATTGCGGTCGAGTTCGGCTATAAAGGCCCGACACTCATCAATATTACCGAAGCCTTCTAAGCTGAGTTCGAACCACGCCTCGGGCACTCCTATAGAGGCAAGCGATGAATGCTTGACTCGAATCTTTGGTGCGAGGTCGCCGGTTTCCAGTGTCCAGCGGTGAGCGTCCAGAGTGAGAATTTCATTCCAGCCGACAATCAATGAGCGAGTCTGCGAAGTTTTGCCGAGCCAGCAGAGTTTGATCGATTCTCGCGATACTCCAACGTTGGTAGGGCCAAGCATTGCGTGTAGCCAATTCTCTCCGTAAAGAAAACGGAAGTTGATGAAGTTGAAAGCAGAGATAGCACTGGAGATTGCGCAGATCATCAGAAAAATGGCCGCCAGAGAGGTGACAAAACCGTATTCTTCGATGCTTTGGGCTGCACTGAGGCTAAAAATTGCCAACATGCCCACGGCTGTCTTTTTCATGAACATGTTTTGAGGCGTGAAAGCCTGCATTTTCATGCGCGAACGCCACCATATACTGAGCGCGTTTTTCGCCCCGCTCAATGGCGCCATGTATGGCAGTAAAAGCTCGGTTCCGGGATTGTGTTTGAGGTAGAGCCTCAAAGTCTGATTGGCTTTCGCTGCCACAACAATCGCCTGATTTTGTTCGTTCAGCAAACGCCTGACTCCTTGCGATTAGACACGTCGTGAGCCGATTGTGCTAAATAATCTTCGATATCGAGACGCAATTCTGAAGCATTTTGGTAGCGCAATCCTGCCTCTAGCTCTGTGGCTTTAGTTATTATTCGAGCCAGTGAAGGGCTGACCGCCAGGGTCTTTGGTATTTGCAATTTTGTCAAAGCCTCTGGCTCCTCAGCCGTGAGCAGATAGTAAAGGCTACAGCCCAGGGCGAAAATATCGCACGACGGTTGCACTGTGCCTCGGTACTGTTCGGGTGCCATGTAACTTTGTTTGCCTATAACAATACTTGTGGGGGATAAACTCACGTTAGACGCCGTGCTGAAGTCGATTACAAGCAACTTATTATCGGGCTTGAGCATCAAGTTCTCGGGCGTGAAGTCCATGTGCACCATTGGCGGTGATAGATTGTGTAGATATTCGAGAGCGTCGCACAATTGTTTAGCCAGATCCGCAACTTTGGCGGCTGGCAGCGCACCGCCCCGAACGACCAGGTCCCGCAAGGAAACCCCTTCTACGAAATCCAGCACGAGATAGGCGCGGTGATCTTCGACGAAGGCATCGATTAGACGAACTATCTGCGGCGAATTGAGCTTGCTGAGAATGCTCACTTCGCGCTCGAATTGTTCGATCGCGCGGTGTCGGTCTAACTCGTGATTATAGTCGGGCAGAACGTATTCTTTGAGTACGACACGTTGCGGTTGCTCTGGTATGTCGAGCATTTCCGCCGTGTACACGGACCCTTGTCCACCTGCTCCTATTTGTTTGTGCACCAAAAATCGACCATCTTGTAGGCGCCAGTCAGGCGAGAGTATGGTGGAGCAAACTCTTGGTGTGCGGTCTGCCAGAGCTTGAGACCACAATCTTGTGAATGTCAGTTCGTTCATCTGACTGACACGGACAATGCTCGAAAGGTCGGTGTCGTTGAGAACTAGCCGCGCTTTGTCTTTTATGATTTCGACCAGGAGCCTACGCTCTTCAATCGACCTGATCGCGTTGATGGCCATTACCATCTCGCGCTTTCGTCGATCTCTTAGAACCAGGCACAGAGTTTTTTCGTGCGGACGTAACTTAGACAGGGCTCTTTCGACCAGATACACACCGGTAAGCGATTGCCAATCCATGCGCCGGACTTCGATCAATCTGTTATGACTGCGATTGAGCAACCGGATGCCGCTATCCGAGATAGCAATGTCTGAGTTGAAAACCTTAGCGGTGAAAGATGTTTTCTTTCTGAACTGAAGACCGTGCTGCAATGTCATGGTTGCCAAGAATAAGAATTGCCCAGCTCCCACTGCGTACAACCAGCTGTTTGCCACTGCTTGCGGAGCAAATATAACAATGAGCAGATGGACTAACGGTTGCAAGAGAGAAAATGCGCACATAACTAAAGTGATCATCAAAAGAAAAATTGCCGGCGCGCTCATCTGCAGATGACCGGGTCGAAGCCCGGCATTGACGATTCGCACCATGTAGAAAAGCGGGTCCAGAGTGTCTGGCTCGCGCACGCCGTATCTGATCATAATTTCTGGCTCGTTGATTCTATGGGGCATTACCAGCCCCTTGCCATTGTGAAGCGAGCCTACCACGTGATGAATCAAGCAGTGCCAGCAATTCATGATGACGTTGATCGGCGTTTAACGACGTGAAAGATATGACGACATTTTCGAGCAGATCACTGACCACGCATCCAGCCGCACGAGGGGAGCTGGTTTTGATTGGTTCAGGATCCACACCAGTAAGACAAAAGAAAATAGTTGCGCCTAAGCCATAGAGATCGCTTGCTGGTTCTGCTTTGCCGCGGATTTGCTCAGGCGGCATGTAGGCGTGTTTGCCGACAAGTGTGCCTGTGGCCGAACCGACAAATTCGTTGGCTGCCCCAAAGTCCACTAAAAATAACTTGTCGTCATCGCGCACGATCACATTATCCGGTGTTAAATCTCGATGGATAATCGGCGGTGTGCGATCGTGCAAATAAGTTACGATCTGCCCAAGTTGGCTAAGCCATGGTCTTACGCGCTCTTCCGATTGTTTTCCCGACTGGCCGATCAATTGTCTCAATGTGGTTCCGGGTAGATGTTCGAGCAGTAAATAGTTGCGCCCGTTCTCGGCGAAGTGATCTCTGACATGGGCAATTTGTGGGTGGTCGAGCGTGCACAGAAGCTTTGCCTCGCGCTCGAAATGTTCCATCGCTTTCTCTCTGGTCTTTTCATCGATGCCAAACGGCAGTACTGATTCTTTCAAGATGTAATGATTTTCGTCAGCACCTAGAGACAAATACACCGCCGAGAAACCACCAGCCGCGATCTGCTTTTCGATTCTGAGAAAGTTGTTCTGCAGCTGGGTTCCAGGTGACAGAGGGGTAAAGCCAGTAAGTTCGAATTTCTTGTCCTGGACCGACTCCCATAATTTCGTGTAGGAAAGGTTAGGCAGCAGATTGTTTTGGAAATCGTGAAACTTGCATACCTCAGCCAAAAGCGACAGATTTTTGCATTGCGGAGCGCGCCTCTCGACAAACTTCGTCAGCGCCAGCAGATTCTCTCGCGTTATATATTTCAAGTTCACGTCCAGAAATCCGCCGTTTCCAGCCAGCAGGCGGAGTGTGAACGTCTGATGTTCTTTTTTACCAGTGTCTTCGATGATCGCTAAATCAACCACCTCTGAGAAGTAAAGCACCGAACGGCTGTGACTGCCACCGGGAAAAGCGAGATCGGCAAGGTGTGCGATCGTGATCGGCATACAGATCGAATAAGTGTCGATCAAGATACTGTCTCGCAAAGTAATGACCGCATAACAAAGTGCGATGGCAAACCCCAACAGGCTGGTCAGTAAAAAGCTTGTCGAGTGAACTAGAACTACCAAAAAAGCACTTAAAAGGACCAACCGAAAAACCGACTTCGATTCTTCGGGCAAACTCAAGAATTTTTGACGGGCTGCGTGGCCGGGCCCGGCTATGTACGGAATCAGCCGGACAGCCGACGGGTCACCAATGGCGACTTGCGGAAGCAGGGGCTCATCTACTTCTGCCTTGCTCATCAGTGCTCCATTGTTGGTTCCAGCACACTAATTATTCCCTCTGACATCCCCGCATAGTCACCGCTGCTGCCTGCGCGCATGAAAAGCGTGTAATATCATCTTTGTTCTTTCACTGACCATGGACGTCTTTTCTCGATGCACAAAGGCTCTGAGCCGGAAGAAACCAGCAACTCTCCCGATCCCGTCGCTTATTTAGCCAATCGCGCAGCTGTTGTCTGCATGATGCTATTTCTCTTATTTCTGCTTTTCTTCGGTGCTTGCATTTGCGGGGTTGTTTTGAAGGAACCGGATATTTGCTTCCTTCTGGCGAGCGGTAAGTGGATTGTCCAACATGGTCAATTACCGCAAACGGATCCGTTCTCTTATACGACTCACTACCACTGGGCTAAGTACGTAATTGAAAAATGGCTGACCGAAATTATCTTCTACGATGTGTATGCGATTTTTGGTGCAGCCGGTTTGTTGGTTTTCGATGCTTGCATTCTGGCGCTTGCTTTCGTCGTCATGCCGATGCGCGTCTTATACCTCGGTGGTTGGCGCGGGCTCTCAGCTCTCGCTTTGACGGCTTTAGCCACCTGGACTTCATTTTCTCACCTGGCCGTGCGCCCGGAAGTGTTTTCATTTTTGATTCTGGCGATCTTCATGGAGATATTCATGCGCATGAGCGCCGCCACCGCTTCTAATACCAAAATCGATTGGCGGGCGATTGGCCTATGTGCTGTGCTCATGTGCTTGTGGTCTAATCTGCACACGCTTTTTCTCTTTGGAATTCTTTTGCCGGTGATGTATACGGCTTGTATGCTGGTCGAGAGATTGCTTCCGGAACTTCGTCAGCGACCACTCAATTGGACCGGTCCGATTCTCGCCGTTGTCTGCATTTTGGCCAGTCTGGTGAATCCTTACGGCATTGGATTATGGGAATATATGCCCAATGTGTTTGGCCCTTTCAATGACACCAACAACGAAATGCAGCCGATCAAGCTAAGCAACGCGAGTTCGCCAGTCTTCTGGCCTTTTTACTTGATTGGACTGTGGGGTTTGTTGGCGCTCCACCGGCGCGGTTTGAAACGTCCTTTGGAACAAGGAGACTTGTTTTTTCGCTTGCTGATACCTGCTGGCATTGCTGGCGGCTTCAAAACCATTCGTTCAATTCCTCTGGCTGATTGGTTTATTGTTTCGGGATTGGCGCGAACAAGGGCTCGTGTTGAGGTAGATGCCACGAACCATGGCCGGAGCTTTGGGGCGGCGATTAGTGAACGATTGACCTTCCTTGCTGATCCGATGGGACTCAGGTGGCCGTTATTGTGCGTTGTTGTTACGGCGATCGGCACGTACGCCATGACATATGCGGTGACGCCGCAAATACCACAAGCCAGCAAAGCTTTTGAGCCACCGATGAGGGCGATCAAGTTTTTGAGCAAGGCTTCGCCGCACGGTAATCTGCTCAACG
>CAJCHQ010000541.1 GCA_903970295.1 Bryobacterales bacterium | reverse complement strand
GAGTTCCGCACATTGTTGCAGTGGGCCGACGAAACCCGCACGCTTGGCGTGCGCGCTAACGCCGACACTCCGCAAGATGCCAGAGTCGCTCGTCAATTCGGCGCCGAAGGAATTGGCCTGTGCCGGACCGAGCATATGTTCATGAGCCAGGATCGCTTGCCGGCCATGCAAGAGATGATTATGGCCGGCAATGTCGAAGAGCGCAAAGCTGCTCTGGCAAAATTGTTGCCGATGCAACGTCAGGATTTCCGGGGCATCTTCGAAGAAATGAAGGGGCTGCCGGTGACGATCCATTTGCTCGATCCGCCCCTGCACGAATTTTTACCAAAGCGTGAAGGTCTGATCGAAGAAGTGGCGACGATGCGCGCCAATGGTGTGAAAGGAGCTAGCCTCCGAGAGCAAGAAATGCTCCTGCGCAAAGTCAATGAATTGCATGAATCCAATCCCATGATGGGCTTGCGCGGCTGCCGTCTGGGCTTGCTCTATCCCGAAATCAACGAGATGCAAGTGCAGGCGATTTTCGAAGCGGCGATTGATTGCCGGAAAGCCGGGATCAATGTCGAGCCCGAGGTGATGATTCCTCTCGTCGGTCACTTCGAGGAATTGAAGATCGCTCGCGAGCAGCTGGAATCGGTGGCTCGCCGCACCATGGAAGCGGCGAATGTCGAGATCAAATACAAAATCGGCACCATGATCGAAGTGCCACGAGCATGCGTCACTGCCGATGAGATTGCTCAATACGCCGAATTTTTTAGTTTTGGCACTAATGATTTGACGCAGATGACTTTTGGTTACAGCCGCGACGACGCCGAAGGCAAATTTCTGCAAAAATATCTGGCGGGTGTGCAAACGGCATCAGGGTACCAAAAAGTCTTGCCTGCTAATCCATTCGAGGTGTTGGACCGCAACGGGGTGGGCAAAATGATGAAGATAGCCGTAGAGTATGGTCTACAAACCAGACCCGATTTGAAACTTGGGATTTGCGGCGAACACGGCGGCGAACCGAACTCGATTGCCTTCGCCCATCAGCTTGGTTTGACCTACGTTAGCTGCTCGCCTTACCGCGTGCCGGTAGCACGATTAGCAGCAGCCCAAGCCTGTCTAGGGCCCCAGGAGAAGGACAAATAAATGGCCGGGCAAATCTCGAATATGACCGAAAACGAAGAATTAGTCGAACTCGTGGGCACTAAAGAAGCAGAGCTCGGCGCCGAAACGGCCGAATTTGCCGATTATTTGACTGAAGTTGGCTTGACGCTTTATCACGACAGTCGCTTTAGCGAAGCTGAGGCAATCTTCTCCCGAGCCCTCGAGCTGCGCGAAAAGGTCTTGGCTGTCGATCATCCAGACATTGCCGATGCTCTGAACAACTTAGGCATGATCTTTCTGGCCGAAGGGCGTTTTGGCGAAGCCGAGCCTCTCTTCAAGCGGGCCTTGCCGATCCAGGAGCGCGCTCTCGGTGTCGAGCATTTGCACATTGCCGCGGGCTTGAATAATCTGGCCGAACTCTATCGGGTAATGGGCAAATTCGAGCCGGCTGAACCCTTATATAAGCGAGCGATCGCTTTGCGCGAACGTCACCTTGGTGCCAGCGACCCTGATGTGGCGGCGGTTTTGAATAACCTGGCTTTGATGTATTACGATCAAGGACGCTTCAGCGATGCCGAACCTATATACAGGAAGGTGTTGGTGATTCAGGAGAAGAATCTTGGTGCCGACAATCCGATTGTGGCTACGACTTTGACTAATCTGGCCAATCTTTTCACCGATCGCGATCAGTTCGCCCAAGCCGAGCCCCTTCACCGCAGAGCCTTGAGCATTCGCGAAAAGGCGCTCAGCCCCGAACATCCTAAAGTGGCAGAAAGCTTGAACAACCTGGGTTGGCTCTATCATCAAAATGGCAATTATGCCCGAGCTGAGTCTTTGTACACGCGGGCAATAGCCATTTGGGAACGCACATTGGGGCCCGAACACGCCAACGTAGCGGCGGTTTTAGAGAATTATGCAGAGCTTTTGCGCAAACTCAATCGCGAGATAGACGCTGTCGCCCTCGAACAACGGGTTTATGTGATCAGGCGTAAAGGCAGCTGATATTTTGCCGGGGCATAATTTGTCACCGGTTTGTGACGGATAGGCACCTAAACTGTGAGCGTACGGAATCGCTCGCTCAAGTTGAGGCGGAGGTGCTTGTTTGCTCAAGAAAATTTTGCTTTTCGCCTTTCTTTTTGTCTTCGGTTTGGGCTATTTAGAGGCCCGGGCAGTTGCACCGATCACCACTCCAGCTCCTGTGGCAGTCGGCGGTCAGAAAGTAGATAAAAATCGCTCGGTCGAGAGTCTTTTGATCGATTCGAACAACGCTCCTGTGCAGCTGACGATTCACTCCAGTGGTAAGTCAGGCGCTGATCAAATCGTAAGACAAATCGTCTTGCGCACTCTGCCCGATGAACATGCTTTGCGCTATCGCGATTGGGTGGATAGTAATCGCCGCTTCGTGCACCAGCAGTCTCAAGATCAAATCGGCTACATTCACATACCGGACATGAAAGCCAACGGTCTGGCCGAATTCAATCGGGGCTTCTTGACCGAGTATAAATATCCGGCCTTAATCGTCGATGTGCGACATAACACTGGTGGGAATGTATCGCCTTTGATTTTGGAAAAACTGAATCGCAAGCGTGTCGCTTATACTGTCTCGAGATGGGAAAAGCCCGAGCCGATTCCACTTGAATCGTTGGCCGGACCGAGGGTAGCGCTGACCGACCAATTCACCTCATCAGATGGCGATATTTTCACGCAGTGCTTCAAGTTGTACAATCTCGGTCCCACTGTCGGCAAAAGGACCTGGGGAGGTGTTGTCGGTATGAGACCGCGCGATCCTCTGGTGGACGGTACCGTGACATCTCAGCCCGAGTTCTCTCACTGGTTCGAGGATGCTGGTTGGAATGTGGAAAATCGGGGTTGCGACCCTGACTTCGAGGTCGAAATTACACCCAAGGATTTTCATGAAGGGCGTGATCCACAACTAGCCAAGGCAATCGACTTGATGAAAGAAAGCCTCGCCGCCAAGCCTGTCTTAATGCCGAAGTTTGGGCCTCGTCCCAGTCGAGCCTTACCGGTCAGATTGGGGCCGCCCAGTCAGGAGTCTGTGGTGCAAAAGCGGTTGAACATAGATTCGCAAGTAGTCGGTAGTCGATAAAGGTGGAAGTCGATGTCTGTAGAAGAAAATGGTTGTAACCTCGGCCAAAAAAATTGTGACCTTGCTGAAGAAAGTCCCGATCAAGTTAAAGAGCTTTTGACTAGAATCAGTCGCAGGACACTTCTATCACTAGGGCTTTTGTCTCCTCTGTATCTTTCGCCCCTGAAATTGTTCCTTAACAGTGCCGGCGCCGTGACCGGCAACGACGTCAAAACTTCCGGCGAAGATGGTTACAGAGCCTGGTTGCGCTATCAAGAAATTGAGGACGCGGCCGTGCGTGACAGTTATCGAAGCAAAATAAAAAACGTTTTCGTGGAGAGCGATTCTCCTACGAGCAAAGTCATTGCCGAAGAATTGACAAAAGGTTTGTCTCTCCTCCTCGGCTTTGACATACCCCTGACTGATAAAGTAGATGCCGGTACGCTTCGGGTCAGCTGCAAAGCACCGTTGCCGTCTCAATTATCAGCGGATGCAGGCTCCGATGCGTATGTTATTCGCACGAATGATGACAACGGCTCGAAGACGATTGGCATCTTTGCAGGCAGCGATATCGGCACCTTATATGGTGCTTTTGCTTTTCTCAGGCTTTTGCAGACGCACCAGCAAATCGATCAATTAGACATTTTCGAAAAAGCCAAGAATCCGCTGCGAATTTTGGCCCACTGGGCTAATCCCGATGATACGATCGAACGCGGATATGGTGGCAAATCGCTGTGGAAATGGGCCGAGTTGCCGGAGCGCGTCGATTCGCGTTTAATCGACTATGCCAGGCTCAATGCCTCGCTTGGTTTGAATGGCGTTGTCTTGAATAATGTCAATTCAGATCCCCATATTCTCGATGCCAAAAATTTGCGCAAGGTCAAGGCGCTGGCCGACACTTTCCGCCCCTACGGATTGAAGGTGTATGTCTGTGCTAATTGGTCGGCTCCCTCTGTTCTCGATCATTTAGCCGACGCCGATCCGCTCAACCCTCAAGTGATCGAATGGTGGCAAAAGAAAGCGAACGAAATCTATGCGGCGATTCCCGATTTCGGTGGCTTTCTAGTCAAGGCAAACAGCGAAGGTATACCCGGACCGCAGGATTATGGGAGAACTCATGCCGATGGCGCTAATTGTCTGGCTAACGCGCTGGCACCACATGGTGGCATCGTCATGTGGCGAGCATTTGTCTACACCGTCGGCAATCAGGATCCGGACCGAGTCAAGCGGGCTTATCTGGAATTCAAGCCGTTGGATGGGAAATTCGCTGACAATGTTTTGGTGCAAATCAAAAATGGTCCTCTGGATTTTCAACCGCGCGAGCCATTTCATCCTCTCTTCGGCTCAATGCCAAAGACGCGAGTGATGGCTGAATTGCAAGTGACGCAGGAATATACCGGGCAATCCAGGCATCTTGTTTATCTGGCTCCGTGCTGGAAAGAAGTTCTCGAAGCCAACACTTATGGCAATGGAGCCAATTCAGCAGTCGCAAAAATCATTGAAACTGTGCCTAAACCAGGCAGTGGTGGATTCTCCGCCGGAGCCAACACGGGCAGCGACCGCAATTGGTGCGGGCACCACTTTGCTCAGGCAAATTGGTTTGCCTACGGTCGGCTCGCCTGGGATTCGGACTTGACCGCCCAATCAATTGCCGATCAGTGGATCAAGATGACCTGGTCGAACTCGCCAAAAGTCGTTGAATGCATTCGTGACATCATGCTGAAATCTTATGAAGCGTATGTAGATTATACGATGCCTTTAGGTTTGCACCATATGGTCGGCGGCGACCATTTCGCGCCTCTACCTGAAGGCGAGGGCGATCCACGGGGCATTTTTCATCATGCCTCCGCCGATGGTATCGGATACGATCGGACGCGGGCCGGCAGCGATGCGGTAGACGAGTATCATGCACCACTCAACGATCGATTCAACGATCCAAAAACGTGTCCGGAAAAATACTTGTTGTGGTTTCACCATCTGCCCTGGCAATACCGCATGGCATCCGGGCGGACGCTCTGGCAGGAGTTATGTTCCAAATATGACACAGGCATAAAGGTTGCTTCCGAGATGGAAAAACAGTGGTCATCGCTTGCTTCTCAAATCGACGGGCAGCGCCATCAAGAGGTGGCCGCTAAGCTGCAGCAACAAGCTAAAGACGCCGAAAAATGGTCTGACAAATGCTTGAGTTATTTCAGCCAGTACAGCAAGATGCCCAGAGCTTAGCAAATAAGCCATTTGTGAAAAAGAGCGAAGTTTATGATGCGTTCTGTAAACGAAATTGCAATCGCGATTTTGAGTATGACAAGAATCTGATGTATGTGATGCGGAAAAGGTCTGGTTCCCCATTGACCCTGTTCCTACACACGGTTATTCTAGGCGCGTGTTAACACGGCAAACTGACCATCTACTCATCCGTTGCGCAGATCCGCGCCCGCGATCAAAGCGGAAAATGGCAAGGCGTCTAGCTTTCACGTACTTTTTTGCCGGCGCCTTTCTGCGAAACTGTGGCCTAAGAATTTGTCAGTTATAGCGGGCGAAAATGCATAACAAGGTGTCCCTAAACTTAGTCAGACCAGTGGTTTCGAAAGCCCTCACGCTGGTATTGCTCTCGGCTTATCCAGCCAGCGTTCGCGCGGCGGATTATGCGGTTATCGCGCAGAACGGACCCGGGCTACCCGCTGCCAGCCAGGCGCCGATCCACACCACCGCACCGGCGTTTGCACCGGGAGTTTCGGCCGGTGCCAATGTAGTGCCCAAGTCTACACAGACGGTTAATCCTGG
>CAJCHQ010000540.1 GCA_903970295.1 Bryobacterales bacterium | reverse complement strand
ACAGCCAGAATAACGGCGACCGCCATGAACGCTGGCAGAAACAACGGCACGCCGAAGAAAATGCCACCATAGAATTCGGGCAACGACACTGGCCACAGGTCACCAGAATCACAATCATAAGCTCCGTAGCCGTTCAAAACCAGAGGGACAATGAAGCCGAAAAAAGCATCCTGCATTACTTTAGGACAGAAAGCGAAGTGCAAAGCGTAGAGCAATCCGGCTGCAATTACTCCCAAATTTTCTGGAGCAAAGAACACGTTTGTCTTGCGCCGCTGCCAAAAACAAACCAAGTCAGAAAGTATAAAAGGCAGCAAAAAGTATGGTTTCAGGCACATCCCGATGCCTGCGAGAATGCCTGCGAGCAAACATTCAATCTTGCTTGTCACGAATCCAGATTCGTCGTCGGCAGATTGCCAGCGAAACAGCCGCAACATAAAAAATGGCAGGCAGGTCAAGACAAAAAAATGTTCGCGTTGTCCGTAATCAGCTCCGATCGTGAATGTGATCATACTCATGGCGAAAAGGAGAGGACCGAGATAAGCCAACTGTTGAGCCCGTCCGCAGCGATTAAAAATCAATACACACCAGATAAGTGAAAAAAATGCTAATGCCGCAATGCATAAGATGAACACCGTGACAACGTGGAGCGGAGTCAGGCGCGCTACCAGCACTGGTATCACATGCAAATACATCGCCAGGGGCGGATTATTGTCGTAAACGCCTACATAGGGGACTTTTCCGAGCACTAGCATCTGCGCACATTGCAGCAGGAACGCACCATCAACGTTGATAGTCACAGGATCAAGAAATTGGAAATAGATACCGACAGCCAGCACTAGAAGCGCACCGGTCGTCCAAATCCAAAACGATGAACGCGTGAAGATAAGCGCCACAAAAGCGCTTTGAAAGAATTCTTTCACGAATGTTTCAAAGAAAACGATTAGCCAAATTAGCAATCTTAGCTGTACAAACTTTCACCAAAGCTTCAAAACCGCGAGTTGACTTATGTTGGCGCACCGCAGACAATGTTCTCATCAGAAATAGAGCTCTCACGGATTTTTTTCAAATGTCCAGATTACTAGTCGGAATTCTTTGCATTATTGCTTGCGTGCAACTCGCATTTCATCCTTTCATGGCGATCGCGGCGGATATCAATTACACGCCAGCGACAGCCTCCGATCCAGTCGGTGTCAAAGGCGAGGTGCCAGTCAATAAGATAGGAGTGCTCCTGCTTGCCGATGCCTCATGCATCATTGCTGGTACCACAATCGTCGTCGCCGGCAAAGCCTCTCCGACAGGACCCCATCAGACGCAAATCCAGGGGCACATCGTCAATAATCAACTGACATCTCAGGGCAAAGTGGGTCAGATCAATGGCAAAGCCTATTTCGATCATGGTCCTAATCTGAAATCGCTAGGTGAACCCAGGCAAGAACGCGTTATCTTGCACAACGGTCACATCTATAACGGGCACATCGTTTCCGTAGATGACCACATAATAAGTTTTCAACCGACGCAAGGCGAAAACTTGAATGTGCCGCTGCAAGATGTGAAAACCATCGAATCGCCCCATGCCTTCAACTACACCATTAACATCCGCTCCGATCAAGTCATATCACAAGACAAATCGTTCACCGCTCACACGACGAAAATTACTTTCCACCCGACACAAGCACCGGTGCACCAAGTCGCCGCAAAAGAACATTTCTGGAGCAACCATCCATTCATAACTGCCATCATTGCTGGAACAATCGTTGCCACAGCCATAACCGTGCCGGTCGTTCTTGGAGTTGCCGCTCATCATCACCACGAAAGGGTGATGGCCACGCAGAATAATCAAAAGGTTGCCCAGGCACTTTTGATCAAACAAATTCAAGCGCATCAGAGTATTATTAATGCGCCTACTCCGGCAGCCATTCGCGTTCTGCCAACGACCGTCCAACGGATCGTACCGACCCGTGGCCAGGTTGGGGTTTCTCAGGGTGGGGTTTCTAACGTCGGCACTTAGAAGTGGTTCAAGGACTGCTTTTTGAAATCGATTGGACCCAAAAAGTACAGTCATAAAACCTGGTTCGGCTGTCAGCGAAAGCTACTGGCCGCAACTTGACGGTTTGAGATCATTATGCCTGCTATCAATTTACATATTGCATGTAGATGCCTTCCCCAACACATCATCCTTGGCAGCCGAGCTTTTCAACAAAGTCTATACCGCGGGCGTCTTTTCATTGGATCAATTTTTCGTGCTCAGCGCGTTCTTGATCACGACAAAACTTTTGCAAGAACGGGAACAATTCGGCACCATATCGTTGAGAGATTATTTCATCAGGCGCGCCCTGCGAATCTGGCCTCTTTACTATTTCGCAATTTTAACCGGATGCTTCTTGATGCCGGTTCTGTCAATGAGAATCGAGAAATGGAGTTATGCAGAGTTCTTGTTCAAGGAATTTCTGCCCCTATCGGTGTACGTTGTCAACTACACTATTCCCTTCACTCAAAACTGGCTTTATGTGTACAGCGAACAAATGGGGCTGCCGCTGATTGCTTTGATCGTTCCACTGTGGTCATTATCAGTCGAGGAGCAGTTTTATGCGATCTGTCCCTTCATTGCCAGACGTTTGCGAATCTCGCGAGAATTGCCCATAATCTTAATCGGACTGGCTCTCGTTTCGACAATAGTGAGGCTGGTGCTGTGTAGTTTCGCGGAAGCGAATAATCTCACTCACTTTGTTTGGTTCTTCAACACCTTTGCCAGACTTGAACCCTTTTTGGTCGGAATCGCTATCGCGGCGCCCCTCTTCTTGCAGCCAAACACTGCGGAATTCGTGAAGCGCAATACAAAAATCATCCTCATCCTCAACATCGGCATTTATGCTTGCATCTTCTTTTTTCAGCCGCTCACATCACATCATGAGGTCTTCGTTATACCCCTGGTAGCGATCGCTTGTGGCATGACGGTATTGCTGACACTTTTCTGCGCACCTCTAGCGAAGTTTCTATCGCTCGCTCCGCTGCGTTACCTGGGTATTTTGAGCTATTCGATGTACATCATTCATAAACCTGTCTTGTGGACCCTGGACCATGCCTTGAAGCATCAGCTCTCAGCCGAAACCTGCTGGTTTATCAGGCTCGTTGCGGGGTATCTAATTACTTTCTGCCTTGCCAATATTACATATAATGTAATTGAAAAAGGCTTCCTGCGATACAAAAGGCGCTTCAGTCGGATCCAGAATCTGAGCCTATCGACGATTCACTATTGAACTTACGAATTCATTCTCGAGCAAAGTGCAGCACCAATTAATCCAACAGTGGCAACGGCGATTATAGTGAGCGATCGCGGCGATTGTATCGATCTCTTACCAACCCGACTGTTGAACGAGCCACCGCCTCCAAATAACGGAGTAGACTGTCTCTGAAGAACTTGGAGGCTTTTGCATGCTGCGAATCATTGGTAAGTTCCTGCTAGCGTCGTTTGGAATATTCTCGACCCTGACAAACAGGGTATTGAGATCTGCCGAACCGCCTGTAGAAGCAATTGAATCCATAGATCTGACTCGATATCTCGGACGCTGGTTCGAAATCGCGCGATTGCCAAATTTCTTTGAAAAGGCAGATATGTCGAACATAACTGCTGAGTACGAAGAGCTGCCCTCCGGTTTAATGTCGGTACGTAACAGCTGCCGGCGCGGCGATGGCAGACAAACTGAAGTTGTTGGCGTTGCCAAAGCAGCAGACGAATCAAACACAAAGTTGAAAGTAGCATTTGCGCCTCCATTGCTGCGTGTCCTTCCATTTGTTTGGGGGAATTACTGGATTCTCGATCTGGACGCTGACTATCAGTGGGCGTTAATCGGTGAACCCTCTCGCCAATATTTGTGGATTCTCAGTCGGACGCCCAAAATGCCAGCCCAGGAATTCGAACGCTTGTGCGGAAAGGCGATAGAGATTGGCTACAGTCTTGAAGATTTGATCACTCCGGAACAGTCTGAATAACCGGCAACACTAAATTCAAACCATTGCGCTAGCAATCTCCCTGGTGGCGCCCGCGGTGCCCTGGACCGTTACGTATAACCGCAGCGCAAGCAAAAAGCGAAATCTTGGTTCCAATCGCACTGACAACTGGGACAGGTTTGACGTTTTACCGAATTATCAGCGGCTGGAATTAAAGGCAGAGCAGTTGCGCTAGATCCGCATTCTGCCGAGGCCAGGTCCGTTTTTTCAGCTTGCAATGCGATCAAGCCAGGGCAGGAATTGACCAGTCCGCTCAGCGCACAATAGACTAGATAAGGGGCCAGTAACGAATGGGTGGAAGACAAGCCAGGCTCAATTGAATTTGTCGAAGAAGCGGTGCTGGCTGCACGTCTCGTTTCGAATTTGTTTGAGAGTCTCACCCGCGTCATCTCCCAGGGAAATCTGTTGGAACCATGTGAATCAGATTCAGATAGTGCGGCCGCCGACCAATGCCCCCGGATGCTACTGCCATCGTGCGTGATGCGCCCGCTGAATAAAAATCCCGCACCACCTTCCTCGATTAGATCAAAGCGCACTACTGGCGCCTGCAACGTACCGTTACGCAGGTTATAGACCTTGTTTCCCTTAACCAGAGAGCCTTCGACTATTTCACCCAACGATCTGGCTTCTAGAAATGTCTGCTCGCTACCCATATTGCCAAACCAGACACCAGACAAACTTCGCTGTTCGTCACTTAGGAAATCCAACTGCCGCGGCAGCTTTCGCCCGCGATTTAGGACCTTGGCTATTGCTATGAGGCTGATGACCATAGCGATGCTAAGAAAGCGAAAAACTTGCGCTGTATCGATCGCCGCCAAAATTCCAATCCATTTACCGATAAGCCATATGCCCCTGCAGTAGCCGGGCAAAACAGCTGAGCACCCACTTCCTGAGATAGTCAGCCTCGCACAAGCCCAGCTCCGCAGTTGACAGTTAGGTATCTCAGACTGGACGCAGTCGTTCTGAGAAAAACGAGTGGCAAATAAATTGCTGAAGAGCAAGAGCAACTTGGCGAAGAAAGTTGCTCCTGCAGCGCCTTTGCCCGGACAAAGGCCACGAACGCCCAGGGATTGGGTAAATTAGTAGTGGATGATGGCGATCGGGGAATCTGTGGCGCAAAAGAGCACTAAGCGAGTTCGGGATTTGATTGCCAGCAGGATGTCGTCGAGCACGCCATCTGGGCCGAGTCTTGGCGACGACTTTCGGCATGGCCAGACGATTGAAGGAGATTGCGAACGGTTAGGATCGATCATCGCTCAGCGTTACCAACTGCTCGAATATCTTGGCGAAGGCGGCATGGGCACTGTCTTCAAGGCTTTGCAGCTGAGCACCGGTCGAGTCGTTGCGCTGAAAATGATGCGGACTGACGCCTACACGCGGGAAGCGCGTGAGCGTTTCCATCA
>CAJCHQ010000539.1 GCA_903970295.1 Bryobacterales bacterium | reverse complement strand
TTGGGCTCGTATTCGTGTGCGAAACTATTTATATCAAGCATTCCCGCCTAAGAATGACGGTCGGCAAGTAGCATTCGAGTAACCACTAAATGGAAGGCAGGGTGCCTCATGAAATACGGAAAAGATTATGTAGCAGGACTGGTCGCGCCAGCGCTACTTGTAGTGGCTCTCTCTGCGCAGCTTCCTCTGGCTGCCCTAGCCGATAGCAGCGTGTCACTCAAACCAGAGGCCGCCGCGCTGGACACATCGCAACCTACTGACCAGGCTGCTGTTGCTGCCTCCGCCGTCTCCGTGCAAAACCTTTTGTTTGGTTCGGCTCGAAAACATGACGCCGTGCTTGATAGCGCTGCCTCTGCTAGCCCAGTTCAAACTGGCACTGTGAACGAAGGCAACAGCAAGCTTCAGTCCGAAACAGCGACGCCGGCGGCTGGCGAACCTTTCAAATTGGCGGCGCACAGGCTTGCAACCGGTGCTCGCCTGTCCGCCGAAGATTATCGGGCTCTGGGCGTTGGGTGTGCCGGCTATGAAAGTGACAGAACATTCTTTCAGAAGGTAGCAGTCGTTTCGGTTGTCTACCCCGGCGGTCCAGCCGACCTGGCAGGCATTCGCAAAGGCGACAAAATACTAACCAATGACATAGACAACGCGCAGGCAGTGGCTAATCCTACTGTGCCGCAATACCAAGTTACTCTTGACCGAGAGGGCACGCCAGTGACACTGACTTTGCTCAAGCACAAAGAAAAAATTCCGATCACCTTGACGCGCATCAATATCGAAGATATTCAAACTCCAAAATATCGTGAACAGTGGGAGAAGATCGTTCGCGATTTGGGCTATCCTAAGTCAGGCACGTTCACGGGCGATAGCCTCAAGACTTTGTCTCCTGGTTATTAGTCAAACTGAAGTCTCGATCTGCATTTTGGATTCCCATTCGTCAAGTTGGGCTTTATTCACCAGACCTCGTCTGAGTGCGGTGTTGATGGCGCGGCAGCGGTGATTGAATTCGTCGTCGTCCGAGGCGCCTTTAATGGGAATGTTCAATTTCAAGTAGACAGATTTCAATCGTGCCTGAATTGCTTTTTCAGTCAAGTAGAGACGGCGACTGATGGCGCGGTCGGTAAGCCCGAGGCAAATGTACGCCAGGACAGCGAATTCGGCATCCGTCAGAGTGTCTTTGCTGGAGTTGGTGCGCATCAAGATCCGCTGTATGCGCGGGTGGATCCAGCAATCGCCGCTGAGTACCGCCTGAACGGCGTCGACAATTTGCTGGTCGGTAGCGTCTTTGAGGACGTAAGCAAAGGCACCGTTTGCGGGCATCGACTTCCAGAGTTGGCGCACCCAAATCTCATCGGAATGATTGGAGAGGATGATAATACCTGTTTGCGGCAAACGTTCAACGATTTGTTGGGCGGCGTGTATGCCCGAAAGGACTGGCATTTCAATGTCCAGGAAGACGATCGGTGGTTTGTGATTCTCTACTAAAGCCACGGCTTCTTTGCCATTAACCGCCTCGTAGAGAGGCAAGTGTTCGGCAAAGTTTTTAGTCAGCAATTCTCGCAACCAGACCCTTTCCCGTTCGTGATCATC
This sequence comes from Bryobacterales bacterium, assembly GCA_903970295.1. Next base: position 11,653 of record CAJCHQ010000539.1, on the reverse strand, counting down.
GGCGACTACAAGTGGCATTGGAGCTCCTTTTCTGGCGACGAAACGCTTGTGCCATCAACTTTTGTCGTTCATGTCTTGATCGCGCTTGCTGCTGACCGGCAAGGTCAATACAAGCATGGTGCCCGAGGAAAATTTGGTCGGCACTTTCCACTCTACTTTGGCACCAATGAGTTTGGCGCGATCTTCGATATTTTTCAATCCATACGAGTCTGCTTTTCTTCTCAACTCGCCATTGCCGTCATCGCTGATGCGTAAATGCAGTGTGTTTTCGGTCTTTTCAAGCGCGACTTCCGTGCGTGTGGCCGCTGCATGTTTCTCCACATTATTCAAAGCCTCTTGTGCGATTCTGTAGATGCACAGTGCCGCAAATGGTGGCAGACTAGTTCCTTCGGCGCTGTCACGAAAAGTAGCCTGGATGTTTGTGTCCATGGCGAATTTGTCGACCAGATGTTGCAATGAAGCCGCCAGCCCCAGATTTTCGAGAACGGCCGGATGCAAGTCATTAATCACGCGGCGCATTTCCGAGACGGTCGATTCCAGCCGCGTACGCATCTCCTCCGGAATTGGATTGTCGCCATACTCGGCATGCAGTTGATCGGCAAGTCTCATCACTCGCGACAGCGACGGCAGTGCTTCGTCGTGCAAATCTTTAGCGATGCGCTTGCGCTCTTGTTCGGCTTGGATTTGTAGATCCAGGGCGAGGTTGCGACTGCGTTCGATCTTCTCTGTTTCCAGATGAACCAACGTGCCGCATATGTAGCAGCAATTGATCAAAACGAGTGGACCGCCAAACGGAATGATGATGCGAAACGCTTCAAAACAAACTTGAGCGACTATGCATTGTTCGAGCGTCACTGCTGCCCACAAAATAAAACGCGGGAAAGGGCGCAGCAATGAAAAAACTATGCCAAAAACCGCCCCCAGAGGCAGGAAACCAAGATTTGTCGAAACGGTGTAGTCGCGGCCTAAACCCGCTTTGAAAGCGGCAGCGGCAGAATTGGGGCCAAACATCGCCTCCGAAAAATAAAAACGCAGCTTGATCGACTCGAGTTCCGGCGATGTTTTAATCGATTCCTGCCACATGAACCAGAGCAAAAGTCCAGCCAGACAACCAATGGCGATCCGCACCCAGAGCAAATTTTGCTTACCCATAAATGACAGGCTCCCCGCAGCCCAATGCAGCACCTGGATCCTAACAACAAATAGCACGTCGGCGCCTGTTGATGTTGTCTTGCCAGGGTTCTCTCCGCGGACACTTAGGGAAACCCCTAAATCTCTCTAGGGCAGCCGCGAGAGCGCTGAACGCCAGCTCCTGGAAGCATAGGAAAGGCGGGCCGATGCTGCGCGGTTTCCGGGCGGCCGACTTTTTACTAGGGGGATTGGCATGAAAATGAGCGCTTTCGTCCAGTATATTCCGTTTGTCCGCGGGTTTGTACCAAGCCGTATGCGTTTAGAGAAGAAAAACCGTCTGCTCTCGATCCTGATCGAAAGCATCTCTATTTTTCTTCTCTACCTGATTCTTTCGCCGCAATGCGCAATGCCGTTGTATAACTCGATTATTTTTCATCCCGTCAACGAAAAAGACGATTTAAAGGATCAGATCAAAGCGGTCGAGGACACTTTTCACTGCAAATTCTATGATGTTCACTATCGAGCACCCGACGGCGAGCGCCTACATGCCTGGTATTTCGCCGTACCAAATGCCAAGAAAGCGATTCTTATCAGTCATGGTAACGCCGGGTGTATCCAACATCACTTTGTCCTCTATCCACTGCTCCTGCAATCGAGATGTTCGGTATTTATGTACGACTATGAGGGTTTTGGCGAGAGCACGGGCAGCCCCAATCTGACAAATGTCTGTGAGGATGCGGTTGCCAGCTTCGATTACATGACGCACCAGATGCAGTGGCGATCTGGCGATGTAATTATATATGGTGAGTCGATCGGTGCCGGCATCACGAGTGAGTTGTCCAAAGTGCGCACAGCCGGCGGTGTGATTTTGCAATCGCCGTTTACATCGCTGCCCAAAGTGGCGGCTGATCGGCTGTTTTACATGCGCCTCTACCCGCAATGGTCCTTCCCATCACCCACGTTGAGTAACGCTGAAATCATGACTCGTAAGCATCCACCACTGCTTGTCATTCACGGAATGAAAGATGAAATGTTGCCTTACCAGTATTCCGAGCAAATCGTCGCCCAGGCAGCAGCGGACACAACTCTGGTGCTCTTGCCTCATGCCGGACACACCGATGTGTATAAAACCGATTTGAATTTGACAATGCCGGCGCTGAACAATTTCATCGGCAGGCTGAATTGAAATGGTGGAGCCCATGCACTGCCCCTGACATTTGCGGCTGAAGAGCCGTGAACGCTGCGCCTGACATCATCTGATCGTCGCGAGTGGCTGTAAACTATAGGGGTATGACACCGAGCACCTGATGCAGGGGATCGTATTGTGCAACACGGAAAATCTAAGAGTGTGATCAAAAATTTGAGAGGGTCGGCTCTGGCAATCATTCTCAGCTGCGCGGCGTTGTCGTGGTGTAGCATGGCGCCTCTAGCGGCGAATGCGGAGCCAGCAAATGACCGGACTGGCATCACTGATAACCAAATTTTGTTGGGCTCATGTGCCTCTCTAGAAGGACCAGTAGCCGTGGTCGGCAAGCAGGTCGTTGCGGGCGGCAAACTCTACCTCGATTACATCAACGATCAAGGTGGTGTGAACGGTCGCAAAATCAAGTTGGTCAGTTACGATGACAGTTATGACCCGACCAAAGCGATTGCCTGTTTCGATCGCCTGGTAAAAGAAAAAGTATTTGCCGGAGCATTTTTCGTGGGCGCTCCTCCCGCTACGAAATACGTACCGATGGCTGAATCCAACAATCTGCCAATCGTCGGCTTATTCACCGGCGCTCAAATGTTGCACGAACCCTTCCGTCCGCATGTGATCAGCATAAGAGCCTCTTATTACGATGAGGCGATGGCCCAGGTCGATCATTTGTGGAATATCGGCTACCGAAAATTCGCCGTGATCTATCAGTATGACGCCTGTGGCGTTGCCACTCTGGATGGTGTCAAACGTGCACTTGCTAAACATGCGTCCAGCATCGTCGGGCAGGGCTCTTTCGAGAGAGGCAGTGTCGCCGTCGAAGACGCGATCAAGCAGGTGCGTGCCGGCGATCCCGAAGTAATCATCATGGACGGAACCGCGCAGCCGATTATTAAAATCATTCGCGAGTGTCATGCTGACAAATGGAAACCGCTATTCAGTTCGGTGTCATTCTTGCCGGCAGAAACATTCATCAAATTGGCCGGAGCAGAGGCAGAAGGAACGGTAATAACTCAAGTCGTGCCTCCTTACGATCACACTGATCTGCGCACTGTCGCTTTGTACAGAAGCTTGCTCAAGAAATATGCACCGACTCAAGAACCGACGTTTGCTAATTTCGAGGGATTCATCGATGGTCTGGTCGTAGTTGAAGGCTTGAAAGCAGCAGGACGCGACTTGACCCGATCGAAATTCATTACTGCCATCGAGGCAATGCACAATAAAGATATCGGCTTGGGACCGGAGTTTAAATTGAACTTTGGCCCGAGAGACCACAAGGGCTTCGACGCTATTGCGTACACGGTTGTGCGTGGCGGAAAACCGGTCATGATTACGGATTGGAAGCAGCTTGCAAAAGGCAAGTAGTGACGAAATAAGGAATATAGCTATTTTTTTCTGTTTGGCTGGCACGTCTCTGCTGGCGCGGTTGTGGGCGAGCTAATGCTTGGTTGTAGTACAGTGGGAAATATTGCTCCGCGGTAATCGGATCAGGTTTGGCTAAGATGGAAGAAATCCAGGTCGCGAATCAGAAAACCAGCGGAACTGAAATTGCTCGCGTCAGAACGAAAAATCTGCCGTACCAACCCATAAATGGAATTATGCTCTGGTCTGTTTCAGGAGTTGGCTTAGGATCCATCATGATTGGCGCTTTCATCGTGTTAGTCCAGATGGGCGAACTGTCCGTTGAGCCTGTATATTCCACCGTGCCTGGCTTTTTTATCTTAGTTGGATTTGCTCTTTGTGTGCGGGCTTGTAATTGGCGCAGTAAACACTTGATTCGACTTACAGAGAGTGGAATTATTTTCGACAAAATCATGCGCTATGGGCTACTTGATCGGCTTCATCGAGAATGGAGCGATGTTCACGCTGTAGACTTCCAAGGCCATTGCAGACCCAAGAATATTGCGGAATGGAGTGGACTCGGAGATTCTTCTCTGACAATTGATTTTAAATCGGGTGGCAGTGTTCAATTGGATCTCGATGCGCTCAGTCGTTCAACCGCAGAGGAGTTGCTTCTGTCATTGGAGAGATTTTCAGGGCAGGAAGTGTTTTCAAAAAACGCCCTGTTGTTTGAACGCGCGGTGATGGCTGTCGATTCAAATGTGCCAATCACTTATGAAACAATTTGGACGGATGCGCTGGACTCTCAGTTCGGTGCCACTATTTTTGTGCCATTAACTACCGGCGCGCGCTTGCAGGGAGAACGCTATGAGGTTCGCATGCAGCTTGCTTCTGGCGGCTTGTCGGCTGTTTATTTGGCTGGTCAAACCGGCGGTCGCAAGGTCGTGCTGAAAGAATCGACGTTGCCTGCGGACATCTCCGAGGCTGTTCGAAGCAAAGCTAAGGAGTTGTTCGAAAGAGAAGCAAGATTGCTGGCGAGAATCGAACATCCGCGTATTACCAAGGTGCTCGACCATTTTGTCGAAGCTGGTAGAGATTACATCGTTCTCGAATTTATTCCCGGCATGTCGCTGCGCCAGCTAGTTGAATTGAAGGGACAGCAGCCGCCACGGAAGGTGTTGCGGTGGGCTGTTCAAATCGTGGAGGTGCTCCACTATTTGCACCATCTGGAGCCAGCGATTGTGCACCGAGATTTGACACCCGATAATTTGATCATTAAAAGTGACGAGAGCATCGCATTGATTGATTTTGGTGTCTCGAATGAATTTGTCAGCGTGGCTACCGGTACCCTAGTCGGTAAACAAGCCTATATTCCACCAGAGCAAATCAGGGGCAAAGCGGAGCCGAAGAGTGATATTTATGCCTTCGGCGCGACGCTATATTTCTTATTAGTTGGTCAAGATCCAGAACCTTTATCAGTTTCACGTGCCGCCCAGGCTTTGCCAGGGGTACCTGCTGAATTCGACGAATTGATTGCTGCATGCACGCAACTAGAAAATGAAGACCGCCCCGATTCGAGGCACTTGGTAGAAATTTGTCGAGAGCTGATGGCAAGGTGAGGCATCTTCGTTATGGGTTCTGAGGGACGGCAGTTGCCAGTCAGCGCTCCAAGCGAAGGCTACTTTATCTTGCACTACAGCATGAATCGTCCGGCGCTTATTTCGCAAAACAAGGCGGCGATCGAAAGGTTTATGCTACCGTTTTCCTTGATGATCTTTACCCTGGGCTGCTTAGCAGCCATCGTACTGCCTTCGTTTCTGCTCAATTATTGCCTGTACATCGCGATGCCAGCGATAGCTGCGTCTGTTCTCTTTCTTGACTTATCGAGACCGACTCACATTCAGATCAGTCGCGGTGGATTTAGGATGCATTGGTTGAACCCAGTTTTTTACTATAAAAGCCCGGTGTTCAGATGGGATCAAATTCGCTCTCTGTCTTATGTACCTGAGGAAGGAAGCACTAATTCAGCGAAATTCCGTGTCACAGTTGATGTTTCTGAGTTTACGACTGAGAGCAGATTCTTGTTCGATATGATGTGTCTCACGTCCAGTCAGGTATCCGCCGCTGATGAAATTACACTGAATCTCTTGGAGACAGGCTTCTTCGAGGCCGATCAAAGTCTTTTTCGGGCGGAGATGATAAAGCACGTCCCGCCAGAACTCATTAGTAGCGACCTGATTGCGCGTGAGGAGTTTGGCGAAGTACCAACCTACACCGCTTTGTGGCTAGGGAGCTTGCATGCTAAAAACACAATCGGCACGATATTGTCGCCCGGAGTGAAACTGGCTGAAGGACGTTACGAAATTGTTTCGCGATTGGCTTCTGGTGGGCAAGCAAATGTGTACGAGGCTTTGCAGCTGCAACTAGATGGGCACCAAGATGAGACCTTAGAATCACAGCTAGAGTGCGCCCTGTCCGAAGTAAAAGTCGAGGCATCCTTGTCCGAGCGATGTGTGCTCAAGGAGTTCGTTTTGCCATCGCGTGGTGGCAGTGAGATTCAGAAGCGAGCGGTGCAAAATATTCAGCGCGAGGCGAACCTCTTGAAACAGCTCAATCACATGCAGATTGTGAAATATCGAGATCTATTTGTTGAAGGCTCGCGTGCATATCTAGTGATGGAGCGGATTGAGGGAGTTTCGCTGCGCCAAGCCATCGAATCGCATGAAGCGATGTCGAGCGCTAGAGTTCTTGCATTGGCGCGGCAGATGTGCGATTTGCTCGAGTATTTGCACGAACAACAGCCGCCACTGATTCACCGCGACTTCACGCCAGAAAATCTTATGCTTGGTGGCGATGACAGGTTGACTCTGATTGATTTCAATGTGGCCTATCGTCTCGAGTCCAAATCAACAAAAACTGTTGTTGGGAAACATGCGTATGTGCCGCCGGAGCAGTTTCGTGGCAAACCAACAACACAGAGCGACATCTATGCGATGGGCGCGACACTGTATTATTTGCTCACAGGAAAGGATCCAGTACCGTTATCCAAGTCAAATCCCTGCGACATTGTCGCCGGCGTCAACAAGTCATTGTCTGCATTGATAGCGCGTGCGACCGAGCCCGACGTTTCCAATCGGTTCCAGGCTGTGCAGCAATTTCGTGCTGTTCTCGACGCTTGCGAATGAAAACAGCTATTTTCCTTATGTCCAGGAGGACGCCCATTTGCGGGCATTACCTTTCAAGTGTCTGCTATTTTTCTTAGCGCATGCGGGATTTCTTATTGCCAGCCACCGCCTGAAATCACTTTTTCTTAGCTTGCTGTTTCGCTTTTTCTTTTGCTCGCTTTTCGGCAAGCTTGGCAGCGTGCGCCGCTTCCTCTTTAGCCGCTTGCGCTCTGCGGTTTTCGATTTCTTTGCGTTCTAAGTAATATTCGTAATTGCCGTGATAAATATGCAAATCGCCGTCGCGGATCTCGACAATTTTATTAGCCACTTTATTGATCATGAATCGATCGTGCGAAACCACGAGAATGGTTCCTTCGTACTGCTGAAGGGCCTCTTCAATTGTTTCTTTGGCGGGTATGTCGAGGTGATTGGTCGGTTCGTCGAGGAGGAGAACGTTTGCTGAACCCAAAAGCAGTTTGGCCAAGGCTAATCTTGCTTTTTCGCCGCCACTGAGGGTGCCGACTTTCTTGAAGACCGCATCGCCGCTGAAGAGAAATTTGCCCAACAAGCCCCGCACTTCTTCAGTTTTCCAGAGTGGAACTTCATCGGCGATTGTGTCGAGCAGAGTTTTGTCGAGATCGAGAGCTTCCGCCTGATTTTGTTCGAAATAAGCGGGGCGTATATTATGTTCGCCAAAGCCTGCATGGCCTTCAAGGGCTTCTTCCATGCCCATGATCAGTCGCAGCAAGGTTGATTTACCGGAACCATTGGCGCCGAGAAAAGCAATTTTGTCGCCGCGTTCGATATGCAGATTAGCACCGAGAAAGAGAATATTGTCCCCATACCCGTGGGTGAGATTCTTAATAGAAACGACGTCGCGACCGCTTTTGGCACAAGGAGGGAATTTGAATTGCAATGTACGCAACTCGGTTTCTGGCTCTTCGATCAGTTCGACCTTATCTAATTGTTTCTCGCGGCTTTTGGCTTGAGTGCTGCGTGTGGCGCTGGCGCGAAAACGCTCGATGAATACTTCCTGGCGCTCGAGTTCTTTTTGTTGCCGCTCGAAAGCTGCCAATTGCGCTTCACGTGTCAATGTTCGCGCTTCCACGTAAGCTGAGTAATTGCCGAGATAGACTGTGGAAACACCTCGTTCGATTTCGACGATCTTGGTGCAGAGTCGATCGAGAAAGGCGCGATCGTGAGAGATGATGGCAATTGCTGCCGTCAATTTCTTGAGATATGACTCCAGCCACTCTACTGTTTCCAGATCCAGATGGTTAGTCGGTTCGTCGAGAAGCAGAACATCCGGCTCGCGCAGCATGACTTTGCCCAGACCCATGCGCATTTGCCAGCCGCCGCTGAATTCTTTGACTAGACGATCACCGTCGCTCGTGGAGAAGCCGATATCAGGCAAGATTTTATCGACTTTGATTTCGAGCTGGTAGCCATCTTTATGCTCGAATTCACGTTGCAGGCGATCCATCTTGTGAATCAATTTATTCAGTTCGTCGCCTGTTGCGGTCTCCATTTTATGATGCACCGCGTTCAGTGCCTCTTTGATGGCATGACATTCGGTGAAAGCCCGGGAAAGCTCATCTCGAACAGTCGACTCTTGATGCAATTCGAATTCTTGAGTCAAATAGGCTATTTTGACGCCGGCGTTGCGAATCACATCGCCGGTTGTTGGTTCGGTTTCGCCAGTAATAATTCGAAATTGAGTGGTTTTGCCGGCGCCGTTTGCACCCACCAGCCCAATGCGGTCACCGCTTTTGAGCTCCCAGGTGACATCGTTGAGTATGTCGCCTTGTGGATAGATTTTGCTAATGTGATCCAATCTAATCATCATTGAATTGTAGCGGATACCGGCTAATAACCGATGGATAGCCCCGGCGAGTGTAAAGCGTTCACGTTTTGTAATCATCAATATTTGAGCCCGGCGGCGGGGTGTGTTATTGTGGGCAAGTGCCGACTGCCAGGCTGTTTTAGTCTGGTCCAAGGGCCAAGAAACGACGGTATCTCAGAGCAACCCGACTGTAAAAGGTTTCGCTTCGAATGTTTGTCCGCGATGAAGACATTCCCACAGTGTCCGCGCCCGATCAAAATCGTCTTCCCGAGTCAATCGTCCTGACTGGTAATGATTTGACCGTCGAGCAGCTGGTGCGCGTGGCGCGAATGGGGGCCAAGGTTGCGCTTTCTAGCGACGCCGTCCGTCGCATCGAAGACAGCCGAGCGACAGTCAACAGATCGATCGCCCGAGGAGACGTCGTCTACGGGTTGAACACCGAGCTGGGCCCTCTTGCTGACAAGAAAATACATTTAGACGCGCTGGAAGCATTTCAGCGCAAGACCGTAGTCGGACATTCCGTGGCCCACGGTGAACAGATGGAAACCCCGGTTGTGCGGGCGATGATCCTGACTCGTATTAACGGCATGGCCAAGGGTGGCGCCGGCGTGCGTCTGCATATTGTCGAGTCTTTATGCCGTTTGCTCAACTGTGGCGTTCATCCGATAGTGCGTTGGGATGGCTCGACCGGGCAATCAGACCTCTCGGAAATGGCTCAGATAGCCGGCGTTCTCATAGGAGTCGGCGAAGCTGAATATCGCGGCATGCGCATGTGCGCCGAGGAAGCTCTGAGATTGGCAGGACTATCGGCTGTCGAATTGCAGGCTAAGGAAGGGCTTGGTTTGATCAGCGCGAACGGATTGACCCTCGGGCTGGGTTCTCTGGTCCTCACTGATGCTCGGCTTGTCTTGCGCGGCTTTGACATTGCCGCCGCTCTCGCACTAGAGGGTTTCGGTGCAAATCTGAGCATTATTCATCCGGCTGCTTCACGAATGAAACCGCACCCGGGGCATAAGCGGGTGTCAGAGCGCCTGCGTATGATGCTGCAAGGTAGTTATCTGCACGCACTCGATCAGCGCCGCCATCTTCAAGATCCGCTTTCTTTTCGCTGTATTCCACAGGTGCACGGTGCTTGTGCTGATGCTATGGAACAAGTGCGGAGTATTCTCGAGATGGAGTTGAATTCGGCTAGTGATAATCCGCTGGTCAGTAGTGAAGACGATATGATGATCTCGGTGGGCAACTTTGATGTCACTAATATCGCTGTCGCGCTCGATATGCTCAGAATCGCACTCGTGCATGTGATTCAGATTGCCAGTGAACGTGTTCAGAAGCAACTGTGGTCGCATTTCAGCGGATTACCGACAGGTCTGGGTAGTATGGACGATCCGCTGGCTTTGCTTATACCATTGTCGCGTGTATGTGCGGCGATCGCTGCCGAAGCCACACTGGCGGCTGCTCCTGTTTCTCTTAGCTATCGGTCGCAGGTGGCCGAAGGTATCGAAGACCACGCCAGTATGGCACCATATGCAGTGTTGAAAACTTATCAGCTGATCAAGCTGGCCCAAAAAGCCTTGGCGATCGAAATGATTGTTGCTGCAAAGGCAATCGACATGCGGAAGGTGGCGCCTCTTGGAACCGGAACCCAGGCCGCTTACGATCTTGTTGCCAGTCCGCAGCTGAATGCAACGACCTGGAAATTGCAGATCGAACGGGTTGTGGCATTGATTTATAGCGACCGTTTCCTCGATATCGTCAGTGAGGCTGTTGGTGGGTTGGAAGCTGAGCCGAGTCATTCGGACACGCAAATTGGTTTTTATATCTAGTAGGAGGCGTCTGAATGAGCGCAGCGGTGACCAAGCATACAGGCAAGAGAGAACGGATTTCTGCGGCAAGGGGCAATCAATTGCGATGCCAGGGCTGGCGTCAAGAAGCGCTTCTGAGATTGCTCGAAAATAATTTGGAGAATGCCGAACGGCAGGAAGACCTGGTTGTCTATGCGAGTTTTGCTAAGGCGGCTAGAGACTGGGATGCGTATGACAAAATCGTTCATGCCTTGAAGAATTTGGCTAACGATCAGACTCTGGTGATGCAATCAGGAAAGCCAATCGGTATTTTTCAAACTCATAAATTCGCGCCGGCAGTTTTGATGGCCACTGGCAATGTCGTCGGGCGCTGGGCAACCCCGGAAAATTTCTATGACTTAGCGGCGAAGGGCTTGATGATCTGGGGTGGCTTGACCGCTGCAGCCTGGCAATACATAGGGTCGCAGGGAGTGATTCAAGGAACTTACGAAATATTCGCTGCTGTCGCGCGCGAGCATTTTGGCGGCAGTTTGGCTGGAAAATTCATTCTCACAGCGGGAATGGGCGGCATGGGCGGAGCGCAACCACTAGCTGGTACTATGGCCGGTGCGGCGATTTTGGTAATCGAAGTTGATGCGGAACGTATAAAAAAGAGAATTGAGGCTGGCTTCTGCCAACATATCGTTTATTCCTTGGATGAGGCGTTGAACCTGATAAACGAAGCTCAGGAAATGAAAACTGCGCGGTCCGTATCTCTGGTGGGAAACGCTGCTGAAATATATCCCGAACTGGTCAGTCGTGGTATTACCCCTGATGTGGTTACGGATCAGACTTCGGCTCATGACACTCTTTTTGGCTATGTGCCGATCGGATTTTCGGTCGAGAAGCTTGAAAAATTACGGAAGGAAAATCCTGACCAAGTGCGCAAGCTGGCGCAAGCTTCAATCGCTAAGGAAGTGGAAGCGATGCTGACTTTCAAAGAAAGAGGAGCGGTGGTTTTCGACAATGGCAATAACATTCGCTCGCAAGCCGACGAACATGGTGTCAAAAATGCATTTTCGATCGACATCTTCACGGCGCGTTATTTGCGTCCGCTGTTTTGCAGAGGAATAGGACCATTTCGCTGGATTGCTCTCTCTGGCGAAGCGAGTGATATCGAGAAAGTCGACGA
>CAJCHQ010000538.1 GCA_903970295.1 Bryobacterales bacterium | reverse complement strand
GAAAGTGCAACTCTAGCGAGGATTGGCTCTTTATCCTTTGTTTTGAAAGTGACGTAACCCCTCAGTTTTTTTCCCTGCGCAACGCGGCTGTGAGTCGGAATATCTTCATCATTAGCGATGCTACCGAATTCACTGAAAGGCTGAGAGAACTCGGCAACGAAGTACACGTATTGATCTTGCGCCCATCCTTTGGAGCGGCGCATTCCCGTTATCTTGTTATTCCCGACGAAGTTTAATTGCAGGTCTAATGGTTCATCACTGATTCCGTGTGTCAGGTCTATGATGAGGTTAGCCTTGTCGCTTGCTGGAAATGTGTATCGATGCATTCCCGTTCGGGGCGTGGCAGTCAACTCCACTAGAATGCCGCCGTCTCTATCTAATTTTACAGAGTAGTAGCCAGGAGCTGCCGTCTCATTCGCATGCGAAAAGTTAGATGAGTAAGCGGGTCTGTCTGCGTCGTTTAACGCTTTATCAGTTGAAGTCGATTGGTTAGCTTTTGAGGCATCGTTCTTCGCCTTTCCGACCAACGCTGCTTCAATCGGCCCCACGGTCGGTGCAAATAAAATATCTCCGAGGTCACCACATCCGGTGCCAGAGAGATGCGTGTGACTGAAACCTATTATGGATTGATCTGAGTAGTTGTATCCGGAGCACCAGTCCCATCCCTTCGTTCCAGTATCCGGGCTTAATTGAACCATTCCGAACGGTACACTGGCTCCTGGATACGTGTGACCATGACCGCCGGTTCCGATGAAAGGGTTCACCAGGGAGTTTATCTCTTTCCCCTTTAAATCGTTTCCTTCGGCTATGGCGTTTCCGCCGTACGCAAAAATACTTATAGCAAGCATGCTTAAGAGCGAAGTCGCTTTCCGAACTATCATTTATTTCTCTCTGTAGTTAAACAGGCGCAATCATAGCACCTGCTTTCGATCCCCAGGTTACCCGCTTCGCAAATGACATAGGCTTTCAGGGGAGGGATTAGCTTGCTCCTTCATTGTGAAAATCGTTCTCAGTAAACGCGATTTTCTTATTAGTAATTGTTCTGATCTTGACGCTGCAGTGACTTTTGCGGCCGACGAAATTTCGTGGGACGGATGTAAATTGGACAGAAAAGTGGATAAAGAAGACGAAATTAACATTGTTCTGAGAGATGAATCGACGATGAATTCATTTGGAAAAAGCACGCTCGTAAATCTATTGAACAAGTCGAGTTGATTTAGTTTGCCCGGCGTCAATGTCACCGGTTTGCCACATACTGGAAATTACTCTGTTGTGGTCGAGACAGCGGGGGGTTGCAGATGTCGAACCAGGACCACAAAGAGCCAGTAGCTAAGCCAGACGTAGATCGAGTTAGTGATAGCGCTGCGGTCCCGGTAAAGTCGATTAAACCTCTTTTCTCTATGGACTTGCTTGCGAAGCATGATGCACGCAGGTCAAAAGGCATCTCAGACCTTCCATCAATGACGATAGTGCACGCTGATGGGAAGTTTGAATCGAGCGATAACAGAGCACCGGTGAAGCATCCGCTTTCGTCTGTCCTTGCGCCATGGACTCCGGCGGAAGGCAAGATTGCCGAAGCGCCGCAAAAACAAGTACATCAATTCAAACCTTTTAAATTGCCCAATGGACAAATTGAAAATACAGGATACGTACCGGATACCCCTTATCAAATTGAACAGCTCACAGGGTCGAAGCTGGGATTGTGGCAACCCGAAGGGTCTGAGGTCCATGCACCAATCTCTGCAGCTGGTTCCCATCGTGACGCGGTAGCACCTGCAGTGCAACAAGTTGGTGACTCAGCACCACCTGCTAAACCTGATCAGATCATTATCAATTCGGGCGCCGGCAGTCGAGCACAATTTTTTAATCGCGGTCCACGTATCGAACAAACTGTCACTGTTCCACCTCTTGCTGCTCCTGCTGAAGTGCCCTCGCCGACGCCTTCTGCACCATCTGCAGATACACCTCAGCCGCATCCTTATGATGGTCCTGGAAGTCGCGCAAGATTTTTCAGAGAACAACCTCGTAACTAAAAATCGTCATCGTGCTCGCGAGGTTTTCAATCAGTTAAACTGTGTCCAGCACTAATTCTGTATAGGACACGAAGTAATGAACGATCAGGACAAGACCACAGCGATACAAATTCTCAATAAGATCATGGAACTCGAATTAGCGGGAGTGGTTCGCTATACACATTATTCATTGATGGTGTATGGATACAATCGGATTTCCATCGTCAGCTGGATGCAGAGCAATGCAAGCGAAAGTTTGGCCCATGCATACAAAGCTGGTGAATTGGTCACTTTGATGGGTGGACATCCTTCATTGAAGATTGGACCGCTACTCGAAACTGAGAAGCATGACCTTGGCGACATTCTAAGAGAGAGTCTCGAGCACGAAAAGGCAGCGATTGGCGCTTACTACGAACTGCTAAAGAGTTCGGAAGGCAAGTCAATTCTGCTGGAAGAATATGCGCGCGAAATGATCATGGGCGAAGAGTTGCATCTTGACGAAGTGAACAAAATGTTGCGTAAACCAGGAGAGCTCAAGCCGTTTCACGATTGATTTCGCAACAGTCATTCGCCCCTGCGCGCGGC
>CAJCHQ010000537.1 GCA_903970295.1 Bryobacterales bacterium | reverse complement strand
AATAACTGGTCGTCCGGTCTGACCATGACAAAATTTGACTTGTAAGTTGGTGGCGCCGATGCCACCATCGGCCGATCGTCTAAATCGTCTCGATTGCCGCTCAAATACGTACTGATCTCATCGAAAGCGAATCCGAATTCGCGGATCGGCTCACTGTGATTGAGATTGAGTGCCTGGCTCAGATGCACGTTCAAGTCCGCATCAATCGCTAAGACAAACGGATGTTTCGTTTGCGCGTAACGCACAAAGCCGGCAGCAGTTGTGGTTTTTCCTGAGCCACCCTTACCTAGGAATGCGATTCTCATCTTGTCGTTGTCTCCTTCGTTGATTGATTCACCGCGATAGTCGCGTCTGCGAATAGAATTCTTATTGCGAATTTTCGCGCTTGTTGGAAGAGCAGGTTCTTATTGCGAAGATTCTCAATTTGCATAGGCAAAGCATAGTTGATTTAGTCGTCGTTTGTGGACTTTGTAACTTCTTTTGAAACGCATGTTTACCGGGTTTTACGGCTGAGCGAGGGATTCTTCTTGGATGCTAAACGACTCGATATGAGGGCCGCTTAACGTGAAATCTCTATTGAGAAAATGTAGACAGTGGCACTGCCGATGCCACCGATGCCGACAACTGTCGTCTCATAGTTCTTTATTTCAGCAAAAATGGCTTAGCTCATTGCTTCTGTCGCTAGGCATGGCATTGAGCGCTGCCAGTAGTTTGTCGATTTCGCTGACTGTGTTATAGATACCGAAGCTCACCCGGACGGAATCTTCGGCTGCTCCTAGATTGGCGGCTCCGTTACCTGTGCAATGGGTGCCGTGGCGAACGAACATATTGCAGGAAGCGAGGTAGTCACCAACTTCTGTTGACGAAAAACCGGCCACGTTGAATGAGACCAGTCCACATTTGACGGTTGGCGACTGTTTGGACAATTTGGCATCGGCATAGACTAATTCGATCTGAGGCATCGCTGCTAAACGAGCGCGCAAGTAATCAGTGAGGACGCTCGTATGTTCATGCAAGCGCTCGCGACCGACTGCATTAATGAATTCGAGAGCCGCTCCCAGGGAGATGATGCCGGAAATATTCTGAGTGCCGCTCTCGATAAGTTCGGCCAATGCCTGAGCGCATTTTGTTGATCCATTCTGACTCAATTCTGACTGCCCACCGCCGACAATTACCGGCACCAGTTGTGCGTGCAAATTCTTTCTCACCCACAAAACGCCGATACCGGTTGTGGAATAGATTTTGTGCCCTGAAAAGCTGACGAAGTCGACGTTCAGGTCTTGCACATCGATGGGTAAATGTCCTGCTGTTTGAGCACAGTCCAGGTTGATCAAAACTTCGGCGGGAAGCACTTTGCGGATTGATAAAACATCGTTGACGACGCCGGCTACGTTGTTTGCGTGAGTGATATTGATCAACCGAGTCTTGTCCGAAACGACTTTGCTCAGCGCTGATATGTCGATCGCCCCGGAACTGAGTAGCGGATACGGCACGAGTTCGATGTCTATTTTGCGTCTGGCTAATTTGCGTTGGAGGTTAAACCAGGGCTCGTTGAGAGACTTGTGATCGGACGGGCAATAAAGAATTTGATCGCCGTCCTCCAAATTTTCTTCGCCCCAGGCTAATGCCACCAGATTCAAACTCATTGTGGCGCCCGAGGTAAACGCAACCTCGTCGGGGCTTGAGCAGTTGATGAACGATGCTACCTGAGCGCGAATCCCTGCAATCAGCCTGCTCGTCTGATAAGCCCAGCGGTAAGAACCACGACCGCTGTTGGCGCACACAGACTCGGCATAATCTCTCTCTGCCTGAAGCACCGCCCGCGGTTTTTGAGCAGTTGCAGCGCTGTCGAAATAAACTACCGATTGATTGGCGGCAAAAATCGGAAATTGTCCGCGGAAGTCTTTCTGCTCGACCGATTCTTTCGGAAGCAGAGTGATGTTTTGAGAAAATATGGTGCCGGGACTAACTCTTGCGAACATCGTAGATGATTGCCTCACTGTAATTATGTAATTCCGGCGTAGAAACTGTTTTCAGTTGGTTGATCTCGAAACCGGCATGTGCGAAAGCGGCGGATAACGCGGAAGCATCCGGGTTCAGTGCGCCACCGAAGTGCGTGTCGATCAACTCTTGTGTACGAGCGGTGAATTGGTCGTACTTAGCGACGATACCAAGCAACTGCCCGCCTGACTTGAGCAAATCACGACACACTGCCAGAGTCGAATTCAATTCGTCGGTGGATGCTACGCACTCGATCGCTTCGATACTGATGATCGTGTCGAATTTGCGGGAAGTGGAAAGCAAGCGGAAGTCATACTCTTTGACCAGATCCACCTTATGCAAGATATTTTCGGCCAGCTCCTTCGTGTCACAGTTTGCTGGAAGTAAGTTGTTTTCGAGCAAGAACTGAAATGTCTCGTCAAAGTTTTCTTCGATGAATGCGGGTGACAATTGGGAGAGTTGGCGATTGATCGCCGCGAGATTTTCGTCGAGATAGTCGAAATAACAAATAGACCGGCTCTGCGTCGCATAAGCCAGCGACCAGTACACCCCGGCTTGACCACAGCCCAGGTCGAGCACATCGCCGCCTGCGACCCGCGACAATACTTCTTTCAAGATGAGCTTGCGATAAGCGGTGATCGGGTAGTAAATGTACTCGACGCCACAAATGAGAGAGCTGTGCAGAAGGTTAGGCACCGATAGATTGTTCCACCTCGTAGTTACTGTTTTTGTAGCCTTGTACGCCCTCGGCGAGAGAGTAGGCTTCGTAGCCCTGGCGTTTGAGAAATACGGCGTATTTCTTCGAGATGTCGCCGACGCGGCAGACTACGACGATTGGACGATTTTTCGGAAAGACCATACCGCCTTCGATCATCTGACCGAAGTTGTCGTCCAAAATATTGATTGAGCCAGGAATATGCCCGGTTGAAAAGGCAAAGTAGCCGCGGATGTCGACGATGAACGGATCTTTCTCGGCAATCATTTTGTTCAATTCAGGAAGGCTCAGTTGATTAGCTTGTTTGACCTGCTCTTCGGTCAAGCTCTCCACCGAGGCATGGTTTTTCGGTTTGCTGCTAAATAACTCCGGGCGATGCTTTTTGAAAAAGCTGAGATATGGCTCCATGCGGTCACAGGCGATGAACACAGCCTTCGTTACGGGGCCGTTCGGATCATCGATCGCGGCTAATTTTTCAATCGCTTTCATGAACGTGAGACCGGTTGTCGGTCCGCACAAAATGCCGCACTGGCGATTGAGAATCAAGGCGCCGTCGATGGCCTCCGCCACTGTGCCACCAATGATGTCGCCGTAAAATTCTTTGTCGAAAAAGCCGACTTCCCAGAGCTCTTCCAGGGTGCGCCCGCCTGGAACGCTGTGACCAGGCTTACCGACAATGCCGAAAACGACGGCCTCCGGATTGGCTTGTTTGAGGAATTTGCCGGTACCATAGGTGGTGCCGCAGGTACCCAGGAAGCCAAAGAAGTAGTCGACACGACCGAGGTCATCAACCAGTTCTTTGCCAGTCGTGGCGAAATGCGAATTGGGATTGTCTTCGTTGAAATACTGGTCGGTAAGGTGGTATTTGATTGGATCTCGAGCCGCTTTGTCGCGTGAGTATTGAATGGCGTCGTTGGGATCGAGCGGATGCGGGCAGTCAGAAAGCCCGGGCAACTCTTCGATTGCGGCGCCGAGAACTTGCAACACTCCCCTCACTTCCGGATATTTGATGCGATTAGTTACTGTCTCGAAAGGAATGCCGTTGGTCGAGCAAAGGACAGACAGGGCTTTGGCTGTGTTGCCGCTGGAAGATTCAAGGACGGTTTTGTTTTGCGACTTGAGTTCAGGCAACCGATTGCGCACCATGCCCCAGGCCACTCGATCTTTGACCGAACCGAAGGGATTGTAATACTCCAGTTTGGCGTAGAGTTCTATGTTTTTAAGCTTGTGGACTGCGCTCGGAATGCGCAGCAACGGCGTGTTGCCGATCAGTTCTGAGATATTGTCATAAATCATAGAAGCCCTCCGGTTGCAAAGCTTTTCTAAACGCTTACCAACTGCTTGTTATTTTCTTTTGGCGAGCTTTGCTCGATAACTTTTTCGTAGGGGTCGAAAGAAGCCTCTGACCTGAATTGCCAGCGACCGCCCGAACGAGTTGCGACCAGGCGCATGCCGTTCGGCTGCTTATGGGGATGAGCATCTTCGAAATCGATTCGGTAGGCGGCTGTATTTGCAAAGCAAATCAGATCTCCCGCTTGAGGAGCGCGGTGAAAACCGACTTTACGTTTCATCAGGAAGTCTTCTTCCCGGCACAGACTGCCAACAATGAAACATTCCGTGTCCTGAGATGATGCCGACCGCCTCTCACCTGGCACGGAAGATGATGACGAGCCCTCCTCAGCCTGCGTCCTGGCGCCTTCGATCAGGAACGGATCCATAAGATACTCGCGCATTGAGACCGAGAGATTGTACATATTGCCGTCAACGACAACGAGTGTGTGACCGCCGACTGACTTTTTGACTTCGATTACTTCGAACAATGAAATTCCGCACTGCTCGAGCATCGCCTGTCCGGGTTCGAGCATAATTCGGAAGCCATTATCTCTAATGAAAGCAGCATTGCTTTTACCTTCGATATCACCGGACGTGAACATTTCACGAATGACGTTCTTGAGGTCAGGCACCGCACATAGTGCTATGGCTTGTCCTCGTCCGACGACTTTGCCGCGGTCGTTGATGCGCATGCCGTAGGCGAAACCGCGCCAGCATCCGTCGGAATTTCCTTTGATCAACTCTTCCTGGAGTTGTTCGATGTATTCAGACCACTGACTGGGTTCGGCCAGCTGCTGTTGTCTCAATCCTCCGCCGATGTTGATCACGGTTGGTTGGAAACCTGCTCTGTAGGTGTCGATCATCAGAGTGAGCATGCCCTCTAATTGACCGGCTCTGATATCGCTCTCTCTCTCATCGTTATGAAAGTGGAACCCTTGAAAATCGAGGTCTTTGAGTTCTCTGAGGGTTTCGAGAAGTTGTCCGAACTCTTCCGGCGGAATGCCGAATCGGGACAAACGGCTTTGAATAGACCTTCCAGCAATCGTCACATCGGAC
>CAJCHQ010000536.1 GCA_903970295.1 Bryobacterales bacterium | reverse complement strand
TCCCGCGGCATCAGTGCTGACCCGCGCTCTAACTTCCGGCTATTCTGCCCGCCGGCAGCAACAGTGATCGAGGTCAATTACTGACCCTGGACGCAGACTGACCTATGGCGGTGTGCCTACTATGTTCGGCGCCCCACCGAGGTCGACAAGATTGAACCCGTCTTGTCTGTAGACCGCTTTACCTTGAAGAAAAGTCCACAGCACATGAGTGGTGTGAATCTGATCTGCACTCAATTTGAAGAGGTTCTTATCGAGGACCACAAAATCGGCTGATTTGCCTACTTCCAGTGAACCCGTTTCTTTCTCTTCGTGATTAACATATGCACCATTAATGGTGTATGCGGCCAGCATCTCTTTCAGTGAAGCACGTTCATCCGGGATCCAGCTCGCATCTTTGGTATTGCCCAGGGCTCGGCGCGTAATGGCGATTTCAATGGCATCGAGCGGGTTCAAGGTGCTTACGGGCCAATCGCTCCCCGCCGCTACCACGGCACTCGTCTTGAGCATGCTGGCGATGCGATAGAGTTGATTAGTCCTCGAAGCACCGAGAACCGGCACAGTGCATTTTGTAATATAAGGATCGGCGAAAGCCCAGTAGGGCTGGAAATTTGCACACACTCCGAGTTCTCTGAATCTGGTCAGGTCGTGCCAGTCCACCAATTCGAGGTGAGCGATCTGGTGTCGATTGTCGTTCGTACCATTGACGGCGCGCGCATTTTGGAAAGCATCGAGAGCCGTTCTCACCGCTCGATCGCCAATTGCGTGCACATGCACTTGCAGTCCGGCTTTGTCCAGGGCGAGGACAATTGTGCGCATTTTCTCGGGGCTGAAGTTGAGTATGCCCAATTCGTTCGGGCGGTCGGAATAAGGTTCCAAAAGGGCGGCAGTGTGTGATTCGATCACACCGTCAGCGAAGATTTTTGCGGTTGTTGCGCGCAACAAACCGCTGTTATAGGTGGCGTGTAAATTCAGTAAATCGCTGACCTGCTCCTCCGACTTGAGCGGGTCCACGTACATGGCAGCTGCTGTCCGCACCGTCAAGCGACCCTGGTTGTGCAATTCATTGTAAGCAGCCAGTATATCGCCGTCGACATGAGCATCTTGGATGGATGTGATGCCGAAGCTATTGGCTTGTTTTAGTCCGGACTCCAGATATTCGACGCGTTGCTCGTGACTGGGCTGCGGTATTAAATGTGATACCAGATCGACCGCCAGCTCACGTAAGGTGCCGGTCGGCTGACCCGTATTCGGATCTTTTTCGATGTGTCCCAGCGAGGGCTCTATAGTTTGGGCGCTGATTCCAGCCGCATCGAGAGCTCTGGAGTTGACCCAGGCCGAGTGACCATCAGCTGCTTCCAGAAAGACCGGACGATCTCTCACCACTCGATCTAGGAGTTCCTTTGTCGGACCGGCGTCGCCAAACATAAACAATGGCCAACCGCTTCCCACCACCCATTCCTCTTGCGGGTGACTGGCGGCATATTTGCCTATCATCTCGAGCATTTCGCCCGGGCTCTTTGCTTGATCCAGCCGGCATTGAGCCAGAGCTTTGCCCCCGTCGAGCGGATGCACGTGGCTGTCGTGGAATCCGGGCAAAACCAATTTGCCCTGCAAGTTGAAGACTTTGGTGTCCGTCCCGATCAATTTACTCAAGCCCTCGCGATTGCCGACATAGGCAATGTCGCCATTTTTCACAGCCAACGAATCGGCCCACGATCGACTGGCATCGACTGTATATATGGATGCATTAGTCAAAACGAAGTCGGCGGCGAACGAGTCGGAAGACTGGGCGCGCGCCGGATTGCCCCCGTAGAAAAGGCTGAAGGCGAGAAGAGACGAAACAATGACTGCAGAGAATGGACGCATTTAGCTAGATCATGTCCCCGGGATGGCCGCTATCAGCTGGCGCGAAAGCGAGGCAAATCCGTCACGCTTGAGTGTGATCGGATAGACGTTCATGCCGTCTTCCAGCACACCGTTAATGGTGCCGTCGCCGGTATTGATTGTTCCTTTGAGATAAAGTATCAATGGCACCTTGGCCGGATACGAATCTCTAAATGCCCAGCTGAACTCGTTTTTTAATGCCGAATCTTTTATTTCACAACTGAAAGGGTGTGTTCTCGGGATAATCAGCATACTTTTGATTTTTCCATTTCGATGATCGACCGAGAGTCGCACGTGCCCGAGGCGGGGATTATCGGTGACATATTCGCCGCGGACGTCGTTGAAAAGACTGGCCATGGAAAGCAAAACAAAACCGACGATGACAATGATGCCTAAGTAATTGCCTCGCTCGATCAGTTTTTCTTTGCGTG
>CAJCHQ010000535.1 GCA_903970295.1 Bryobacterales bacterium | reverse complement strand
CCCCGCCTTGTCGACGCGCTTGCCCTGGACATGATCGGCGAATCGCCTGACCTGGAAGAGCTGCAATCAGACAAACCATACCTGGTCGCCGATCGCTTTTCTGTGCCGTCCTTTGACAGTATGGCTGCGAGCAGCGAAGGTCCCGAGGTGCCACCACTGGTAAAACCAGAACCACTATGGCGCCGCGCTGTTTTGTTGCTGGCGACTCTGGCTGTCTGGCACCACCTCTTCCTGAGCTGGGCGCCCGATATGACTATGCCTAAAGAATCACTGGCCTGGCTGCACTTTCTGCCGGACTTTCTGGCGGGACCGGCCATTGCTCTGGGTTCGGTGCTGGGGGCGCTAATCGTCACCTATTTCGCCGCCTCGATGATCGCCTCCATCTTCGGCAGCGCCGTCCTGTCGTATCTGACTGGATTTATCAACGGCGTTTCGAAAAAGAAGAAGACTGGCGAGCAGAGCCAATCGTCCAACTAGGCAGAGTTGATTAGTTCACATTTTAGTTCATGCGGTATAAGCAGAGAAGGCGAGCACGGGCTCGTCTTCTCTGCTTTTCCTTAGACAGCACCGCCATCATTTTTTCGCCTTCTTTATACTCTTTTCTATAGTAATATCACCCACCCTGGAAAATTCATAGCGGAGGAGAAATCACTGGCTTGCGCCGCCCGGAGGCGGCCACAGTAGGGCTCCGCGACGACATTGCGACTGACTGAGATTTTCGTTTGTTTTTTGGCCGTCCATCACTAGGTGGCAGATGCAGCCCGCATCTACATAATGCATACGAAAGATCTCCAGTATTACGTTTGGTATCATATGTGGTGTCAAGATAAATTGAGCCTCGGTTTTTCGCGCAGAATATTGTTTACCACAACCACAAACCGCAAAAAAAACAAAGGCTCTGAGTGAATTCTAGAAGCATATCGGCAATCCCGCAAGCGACCTTGACGCTTTCTAACGATCAGCCGGAATTGGACGTATCGTTCACCGCTGGCGCCATTAGCCCCTTCGGCGGCCTGCCTCTATTAGAAAAAATTGCTCGAATTACTGGTCTTCTTGACGGCGCTGCGGCCATTTTGACCGACCATCGGACGCAGTCATTAATCGATCACAACAATGTAAAGCTTCTGAAGCAGTGCGTATTGCTGACTGCAACCGGCAATCCGGATACAAACGATGCCGATCGATTCCGGTACGATCCAGCGCTCCTCGTCGCACTCGGCCTTGATGTCGACGGTTCGGACGGCGCTCTTGCATCTCAAGCCTCCATTTCTAGATTCCTCAATTCTGTCGACGCTAAAGGGCTCGATAAGCTCGCCGATTGGCTTTTGGAGTTTTACCTTCGCCATAAGAAGAAGCCTAAAAGACTCTACTTGTACGCAGATGGAACAGCTGTCGAAACCTTCGGAACCCAGGAGGGTTCAATCTATCGCGGCGGCAAATATGGCAAAGAAATGTATTTTCCGTTAACCATATATGACCAGGATGGTTGGCTGCTAGCTGCGAAATTAAGACAGGGCGACAAGTCTGAGGCGAAAACTATTGTTGGTGTTCTCGATTGGATAATAAACAAGATAAAGCAGTTTTGGAAAAACACTGAGATTGTTGTGGTAGTTGATAGCGGTTTTCGCTCCTCCGCATTGCTTAACTGGTGCGAGAAGAACAAGGTTTACTACCTTGCCGGATACGGCAATAGTTTTGCCATAGATATGAAACCAGAAGTAAAATTAGCCAAGAAAAAAGTCGAGAAATATTTCCGAAAGCGCCACGGAAAGCCTCAATTGCTTGACGAAAACAATGAGGGAATCGGCCACACTGAACATGCCAGAATCCGGAGTATCGAAGATCCGAAGGAGCGCGCCGCTGCTGAAGCATACTGGAGGGCACGCTGCACCCGAGTCTTCGTGGATACAAAGCATAGAGCAAACACATGGCCCAAAGAAGACCCAGACCGCAGGCTAATTGCAAAGTTTGATTTTACCGACAAAGGATTAGACGGGAGAAGGATCTTAACGAACTTCACGTGCTACACCGCCGAACAATTGTATAAGATGTACTGTTCACGTGGAGAGTCAGAAAAGTGGATTGGTGAGACAAAGAACTGCTTCAATCTACGTTTTAACAGCCAGTCATTCAACGCCAATCAGTTTCGGCTTCTAATTCACGCAATGGCATATACTCTGATGAGTATGCTAAGAACCTCATTCAGCCAGCCATTCCAGCGGCAATCAATTGAAAGCGTACGCAAGAATTTCATTGAGATTCCCGTAGCGATAACCCGGAAAAGCAAGTGGAAGCTTCGGTGGCAGCTGACAAAACGGTATTCATATCAAACGGAATTTCTAAGAGTGTGCAGGAAGTTAAATCGGGCAACCTAGCGAAACGCCCGCAGGACCATCATCCTCCGCCAAGCGGAGTTATTCGTGTTGGCTACAATTTACTCCAAATGCCTAGCAATAGCGAGGATTGTCCTGTTTTTTCCACGACATCCTTCAAATCAATCAGCCAAAAGACGCAGCCCGCCTCGCTCGGCTGTCAAGATACTATATGTATGAATAGAGCAGGGCGTACATAACCAATAGTATATTCTGGTCTGGATTGTACAGGTTTGGCAAAATGATCAGCAATCTGCCGCACACAAAGATCGCGTTAGCCGTACTTTTTACAGCTTTGGTCGTTACGCTCCCATGCTTCGGCGAGAGTGGAAGCGACACGCTAAAATCAACG
>CAJCHQ010000534.1 GCA_903970295.1 Bryobacterales bacterium | reverse complement strand
CACTTTAACTTCAATACCATTCCAGATCACATCCTTGGCTGCTTTCAAATCAGTTTCCACTTTCAACCAACTGCCGGCACATCTTACATACAGATCTTCGACGGCACTGATATCTACGGCAACTCCATCTTTGTCGAGAATCATCAAGCGCATGCGAAATTCTTTGTCTTCATATTCTCGAGGCTTGATGATCACAAAATCCTTGAATAATTCGGCGACCGCATCCATATCTTTGACCGAAATCTCGATGTCAACGTCATGCAACGGCCATCTCGAGCCGTATATGTTGCCAGCCAGTCCACCTGTAATTTGATAGGCAAAATTGGCGCGTTTGAGCGCGTCTATAAAATAGACAATGACATCTAGCTGGGCGGGGGTAATGACGGTCAGGGCCACATTCAAAACTTCTTTTCAGTCCGGGTTCAGAATTTTAATCGATAGAGCCGCGGTCTAAGTCATATTTCCCGGAAATTCTCTGATGAAAAACTATCATACCGATATCGGTAGGGTTTGAAGGTCAACCGATATCGTTTGACCTCCTGCAAAAAGGCAGCTCTCCTGGCAAAGCCTGCCAAGAGGCAGAAAAACAAACAAAAAAAGGGCTCGCCATAGCAACAGACAAGCCCTTCTCTAATTTTGGCTTTGGTCCTAGATCATCTCTTCGATCAGCTCTTTCATTGTTTCTTTGGACAGACCCAATTTGTGCTTGACGAGTGGGCCTTTTTGGAACACAGGTTCGCTGTCTTCGTAAGTCGGCTGATCAGTCTTGTAGATGACGCCGAGAGGAATACGATCGCCCCATTCGAACGATTTGGTGATCGACTGATGAAAATCAGTCGGATCCCAGTTTTCGTCTTCCAGCTTGTAGACGCGTTCTTTGAACCAGGGATAGGTATTGATCTTGTTGTATGTAACGCACGGGCTGAAGACATCAATCAAAGAGAAGCCCTTGTGAGCGATCCCACCCTGGATGATTTCAGCCAATTGCTTGGCTTCGCCGGAGAAACCGCGAGCCACGTAAGTCGCTCCGGATGCAATAGCGAGGGCCATTGGATTCAAGGGCATTTCGGAGTTGCCGGCAGGAGTCGACTTCGTCTTATGTCCTTGAGTGGTCGTTGGTGAAGCTTGACCGGTGGTCAAACCATAAATCTGGTTGTCCATGACGACATATGTGACATCGAGATTACGGCGCATAGCGTGGATCAAATGTCCGACACCGATACCGTAGCCGTCTCCGTCGCCGCCTGTAATGACGACCTTCAAATCCGTGTTGGCCAGGTGGATACCGGTTGCTACCGGCACCGAACGACCGTGCAGACTGTGAGTACCGTAAGCATGGATGAAACCAGGCAAGTTGGAAGAACAACCAATGCCCGAAACAATCATCAAATTATGCGGCTCGATGCCGAGTTTACCGGCGGCAGTTTGCACTGACTTCAGAACGCCGAAGTCGCCGCAACCTGGACACCAATCAGGATCGACTGGTCCTTTGTACGTATCGAGCGGAAGCTCTATAACAGTTGCCATTTTAAACCTTTACCTCACTTATAAGCTTTGTCTTGGGTGCGCTTCGAGAGTGGGCGCGAGATTCACGCGCGCCCGGCTTCAACAAAAGGATTAGCCCCCTTCTTTGTGTGGTTCGAACGAGTAGGTCGCTCCGGTCAAAGCGCCGATCTTCATCGACGCTCCTTTGGTGCCGGAAACGCGCTCGGCTATTTCGACATTCCAAATCGGCTCGCCGTGTCCGTTCGCTGATTCACGTACGACTTTGACGGGACGCAGCTTTTCTTGGTAGTGAGTGCGCAAGTAGTGATAGGCGATTTCTTTGGCTTCGCTTTCAGTTACTTCCAGATTTTCTTTCTTGTTGGCGAGAATGTCTTTGACGTGCTCGACTACATAGAGAGGTTCGAGTGGTTCGCCATCATATTTGGTGATGTGACCGTCCATAGCGATGCCGGTTTCGCCGCGCAGGTAGCGAGCGAACATGCTGGTGTAGTTAGCTTCGACCGATATTTTCTTTTTGCATTTGCTGAGAATCTCGGTGAATTCCTTGCCGTGGAAAGGAGCGATCCATTTGCCAACCACATAGTTTGTCTTGACACCGGCGGCGTTGAGAAGATTTGCGGCTTCTCTTACGACACCCCAGGTCGAGCCCCAGCACACCAGGGTGACATCGGCATCTTTGGGTCCTTCCAAAACTGGCGGCGGCAATTCTTTGAGCAGCGCGTCGACTTTCTTCATTCGTTTTTGCATGATCATGCGCCGTACGGGCGGTGAAGTGAACATATCTGAAATGAGGATGCTCTCTTCATCGTGATCGTCTGAGGCAGATACGTATGTCGTGTTCTTTGTACCGGGGAATGCGCGGGGCGAGATGCCCGATTGCGTGAATTTGAAGCGCTTATATTTGCCTTGCTCTTCTTTCCATTCGGTGACGATTTCACCGCGATCGATTTTCACTTCTGCTGTGAAGACTTCGGGATCGACCGTTTCGGGATGTTCCGAAAGAAGCAAGTCGGACATGATCACGACAGGCAACTGGAATTTGTCAGCGTAGTTGAAACAATCGACAGTCGTCTGATAGGCATCTGCCACATCGCGAGGAGCGACGATCAAGCGCGGGAATTCGCCTTGCGAAGCGCCGTAAACTTGATAGAGATCAGCTTGCTCGGTCTTTGTCGGCAAACCGGTGGAAGGTCCACCGCGCTGCACTTCGACGCAGACCATGGGCACTTCCATGATGCCTGCCATCCCAAGTGCTTCGGTCATCAAAGCGAAGCCACCACCAGCGGTTGCGCACATCGCCCGCACGCCGGCGATGCCGGCCCCTATCGTCATATTCATGACTGCCAGCTCATCTTCGCCTTGCTTGACGCAGATATCAGTTTGTTTGGTGTGATTGGCCATCCAGTGCAAAATCGTGGAAGCCGGCGTCATCGGATAAGCCGAATAGAATTTGCAGCCGGCAGCGGCAGCGCCTATGGCGATGGCTTCGTTGCCGGTGACGAACGGACGACGCTTCTTGGAGAAGGTCCAGGGCTTGGCGATATGCTTCGAATTTTTCAAAGCATAATCAAAACCAGCTTGGACCAGTGAAACGTTCAAATCGATGATCTTCTGCCCTTTGTGGCTGAAGGTCTCGGTCAAAACGGCATTGGCTTCTTCCACGCCGAATTGGGCCAGCGCCAGAATGGCACCGACAGCGACCGTGTTCTGCATGATCGGTTGCAAGGGCCCATGCTGTTTGACCACTTCGGCTGTCACTTCGCTCATCGGCAAAGGCAGCACTTGCACGCCCTGACGGACGAGCGACGGATCGCACTTGAGCTTGTCTGAATTGAAAACAATGACGCCACCCTCCTCCACTTCCGGAGCGTGACGTTCGAGTGAATCTTGATTGAGGGCAATCAAACCGGTCAAGCGATCGCCGTGAGAAGTAACCTTCTCGTCGGCTATCCTGACTTTCAGCCAGATATGTCCACCACGAATAATTGATTGATAACTGTTGTAGGCGTAAACATGCAGTCCAAGCCTGCCGCATGCTTTAGCCAGGGTATCCCCAGATTTGTCCAGACCGTCTCCGGCTGCCCCGGCAATACCGATTGTGACTTCCTGCATTTGCTCTCCTCACCGACTTCTAACCAGTCCATAGCTAACCAGCCGACATCGTCCACCGAGTTCTGTCGCTTTGTGCAACAGGCTCCAGACACTATTAGACATCGCATAACATATCATAACCTTGCCAGGAGGTCACAAATAAGCCCCTCTAGGTAACGTGCTGACAGATAGCATTTACATAAAGCCTGACTAATACAGGGCGATAACGGGGTTCTCGCCAAAGCGCGGCTAAAAAAGGATTCACTTAAATCGACTGGATTCACTTAATGGGCTGGAGATTCCGGGGTGACGCCACTGCCGGGCTCGGCAGTGTGTCCTGGCTCGACTGCGTGTCCTGGCTCGGCTGCGTGTCCTGGTGCGCCAGCATGCTCTGGCCCGAGAGAATGTTCTTGCATTTCAGCGACCGCACTCAAAGGTGCTGTGATCCAGATGCTGAATAACCAGACGAGCCCAACCAAGCAAACAACAGCGCAAAAGACGACAAAATTTTCTTGCCAGTTTTTTTCTGGTATCACTTCGCCGAACGGAAACTTCGGTCCTTCGTCCCCATGCCCGTGACCGGCATCGGCGTGATGGCCGTCGTCGGCATGAGCGGAGTGGTCGTGCGCGTCGTCTGACATGAAAAGCTCCTAGGGTTGGAAGAAGAATGTTGCGAGAGTGAGGATCGCCACCCAACCAAAGATGACGAGGGCGTAATACTGACCGCGCCCGTTTTCCGAATAACGCAGAATATAGCCGAGTCTGGTTGTCACCCAGCTAGTGCCATTAACGATGCCATCGACAAAATTCTTGTCAACGAGTTCCCAAACTGCCGCGTAAACTCCCAAAACAGCGTTGACCAGAGCTTGATAAACCTCATCGAAATACCACTTATGCAACGAGAATTCGTAAAGCGGCTTCATATTCTGAGCAATAGCCGTGTTGATTTTGACTGTGCCCGCCACGTACACCAGATACGCCAGCGCCCAGCCAGCCACAGCGGCAGCAACCGACATGCCCATGACTAAAACGGTGACCGCTTCCGGTTCAGGATGCTGGAAATAAACAAAAGAAGCAAAGTGGTTCGGGAAAGCCGTACCCAGTTTCGTCCAGGCATCGGGATTGACACCGAGATATCCAGAGGCTACCGAGGGCACGATCAAAACCCAGAGCGGCACCCACATAGCCGGTGATGCTTCGTGAGGATGAGCCTCACCACGATATTTACCGGTAAAAGTCATATAGAACGAACGGAACATATAGAACGCCGTCATCGCCGCGGTCACGATCATGAGAATGGCAAGTGGCTTGTCTTGCTCCCAGGCACCGGCAATGATTGTGTCTTTGGAGAAAAATCCGCTAAAGAATGGAAAGCCTGAAATCGATATGCAACCAATTAAATAGGCGATGCCGGTCTTGCGCATCGGTCCCCACAAGCCGCCCATCTTGCGCATGTCTTGCTCACCATGCACACCGTGAATGACAGCACCACTGCAGAGGAAGAGCATAGCCTTGAAAAATGCGTGGTTGAAAAGGTGGAAGAGACCACCGGTGAAAGCACCACAACCAAGCCCCACGAACATGTATCCCAACTGCGAAACAGTCGACCAGGCAAGAGTGCGTTTGATATCGAACTGACTCATGGCGATAGTGGCAGCCATGAAAGCAGTGAAGCCGCCAATCCAGGCAATCACGGTCAATCCAGGCGTCATGCCGACGGCAGCGGCGCCAGTGAGTTCATGTGTGGCCCAGAGTGGATACGCACGTGCCACCAGATAGACACCGGCGGCGACCATGGTGGCAGCATGGATCAAAGCTGAAATTGGCGTCGGACCTTCCATGGCATCAGGCAGCCAGACATGCAGAGGGAATTGAGCCGACTTGGCAATCGGTCCGCAAAAAATTAGCAGTGAAAGCACGACCAGTCCCGTCGGTCCCCAGTAATGCAAGGTATTGGCCGCCATCGCTTTTTGCAGAACCCCGGCCAGGTCGTAGCCCGGAGGGCCAGTAAAAGCAAGAATCGTGTGGTCGCCCCAATAATCTTTGGTGGCCGCGAACAGCATCAATATTCCCACCAGAAAAAGAGCGTCACCAATACGGTTGACGAGAAAGGCTTTGAGCGCGGCTGCTGCGGCCGAATTTTTATACCACCAGAAACCGATCAAGAAATAACTGCAAACACCGACCAATTCCCAGAAGAAATACATCTGGAAAAGATTGGTGGCGACGACCAGACCAAGCATGGAACCTGTGAACAAAGACAAATACGAATAGAAGCGCGCGTAACCGTTGTCCTCGCGCATGTAACCGTGCGTGTAGATTTGCACCAGCAAACTGACGGTTGTCACGACGATCAACATCATCGCCGACAAATTATCGACAAGCACTCCGATTGACAAGACAAACGAACTGGAAGTGAAGTACGGGAAATCGATGGGCTTGCCGGCCAAGGTCGGGTCTTTGGTCAGGGCGTAGAAGATTAGTAATGAATGAATGAATCCGTAAAGTACCGTGCCGATTGACAGCATCATCGATGCCGTCTTCGAACGTCTCAAACCCAGGATAATGACCAGTCCCGTAATGAAAGGGGCGACGACAATCATCCAGGCGCTGTTGACGATCTGATCAAGTGGTGGCAATTTGGGTACTCCAGGTCAAAGAGGGCACAGATATTATAAGCGTTGGCTGTAATTCATTGTCCTTGCTGTAACTTGCTGCAATGTGCTTGATAACAGCACATTTCTGCGGTGTGAAAAAGTATTAGTGTTTATCGCTCCAAATAGCAACATAACTCTGGCAGTAGCACGATCGTCATCGTTATACTGTGGACGACTGTTTGCACCCCGCACACAGTCCTGGAAAATTCATCTCTTGATGACTATCGCCTGCTGAGCAGAGCTGGAGAACACAGTGACCCCCGAATTGATAAAGAGCAATTTAATTCTCATCCTCTTTTTTCTGCCCCTTGTCGGCTCCTTTTTTATAGCCCTTTCCAAGCCGGAGATGGCCAAAGGTATGGCCCGCATTTTCGCCGTGCTGATGGTTCTTTGCTCGCTCTGGATGACGAGCATGTTCAACCCGGGTGGCGGTTTTCAATTCGAGCGCTCCTGGCACTGGGTGACGATGCCGTTTCCGATCGATTTCAATATCGCCGTCGACGGTTTCAGTCTGGTCTTAGTCGTGTTGACAACCGTGGTGGGCATGCTTTCGATCTGGGCCAGCGAAACTGTGGCGCAGAACCGACCCAAGCTTTACTACAGCTTCGTCATGCTTTTGCTCTTTTCGATTCTCGGCGTATTCGTGGCCAGAGACTTGCTCATGTTCTTCATCATGTATGAATTCGAACTCGTCCCCATGTACTTCTTGATTGCTATCTGGGGCGGTCCCAGGCGCGATTACGCGGCGATGAAATTCCTCATATACACATTTCTCGGCGGCGTTTTGATGCTTGCCGGTTTGCTCTACGCCTATTTCCATCTTTATGCGGAAGGACCATCTTTGGCATCATTCAATATGGATGCCATGATGGAGCGCTGCCCGATGCTGCCCATAGGCGTTCAAGTGACTGCCTTCTTGGGATTTTTCCTGGCGTTTATTATCAAACTGCCTTCGTTTCCATTCCATACCTGGTTGCCCGATGCACACGTTGAAGCACCAACCCCAATCTCGATGATCCTCGCCGGCTTGCTTCTGAAGATGGGCTCCTATGGTCTCTTCCGCATATGCATCGGTTTATTTCCGCAAGTCGTCGTCGATTATGGTTGGATGATCATGGCTCTTGGCTGCTTCAACATTGTGTGGGCCGCGATTGCCTGCCTCGTTCAGCAAGACATGAAGCGCGTCATCGCCTTCTCGAGCGTCAGCCACATGGGCTTCATTTTGCTCGGCATGGGTGCATTGTCATCTGCTGCTCTCAGCGGTGCCATCTTCCAAATGGTCAGTCACGGTGTGATTTCGGCCCTTTTGTTCTTCATGGTCGGATGCGTCTACGAACGCACACACACGCGCCAGCTGCCTGAAATAGGCGGAGGTCTGGCTCGCGAAATGCCAACCGTGTTTTATTTCTGGATGTTTGCCGCTCTGGCTAATCTGGGCTTGCCGGCGATGTCTGGTTTCGTCGCTGAAGTGTCGATTTTCTATGGCGCCTTCACCGGTTGGGTAGCGACGATCGGACCGCACGCCGATGCCACTCGCATCTGGATATATATCGCCTGCACGGGTGTGGTTTTGACAGCCGGTTATATGCTCTGGTTGTTGAAACGTCTCTTCTTCGGTCCCTTGCAAGCTAAATGGGTCGGTCATTTAACCGACGCCAGACCGGCTGAACAGGGCATTGCCCTGGCTTTTTGCGCAATGATCATGGCCTTGGGAATTTGTCCCGCGCTGATGACCAGTCAATATCATCTACTCACCGATCGTGTCGCTCAGAATTTGATGAGCCGCGCGCAAATCAGCATGACGCCTGGCAAAAACGCCATGTAAACCGGCTGCGCGGGAGTTGCGACTCTGCGGTTGTAACGGCAATTGTTACGGCAGTCGCCCAGCATTCGGCGGGGTTGGTGTAGTGACCGGAGTGGGCGGCGGGCTCGTAGCAGGCTTGGTCTCGTGTGGCAATACGCGGCCGGATATAGCCTTATCGACACTGTGCGCGACACTTTCAATCAACTGCCCGGATGAATTGGCATCATAGTATTTGCCACCAGAGCGCTGGGCAATGCAATCCAACTGATTTCTAGCCTTGGGATCACGACGCAACGCCAATCCGACGATGTCGATTTTGATCCGCACACCGTATTGTCGCTCCAGCACTGCTACGAAAGCGCAGGGGTCGCCCCCGCAA
>CAJCHQ010000533.1 GCA_903970295.1 Bryobacterales bacterium | reverse complement strand
CCTCGGCTTGCAAAACGGAGCCGTCAGCCAGACTGACCGAAACGATCTTGTCGGTGACATCAACTGCTGTTGCCG
Source organism: Bryobacterales bacterium (assembly GCA_903970295.1). The sequence goes on along the minus strand of CAJCHQ010000533.1, from coordinate 1,566 downwards.
GTGTCGAGAGGTGAATGCGATCGCGCCCGACAGCGTCTGCCAGTTTTTCTGCCAGCTGTTGATTGCCGCCTTTGCAGCGATAAATTTCCGACTCGGTCCAGTATTTCTCCAGACCGCCACCCTTGATCACGCTCAGTCGTCCGAGCAAACTTTGCCATCCAGGCTCGTTGGCATCTGATGCTTCGGAGAGACTGATCGCTAATTTGCAAATCTCCGAACAATCGAGAGCCTTGATCCAGGAGTGTACGGTTCTCCCGTCGAGTGCTTTGGCATCAGGACTTTTCCAGGGTTGGAAGGCATCGATCGGAGCGGCTATTTTATTGTAGAGAGTAAGATAATTGTCCACTTCCGCCCAGAGAGCTTCTGCCGCTTTCGGCTCGATCATCTGTCCGTGAAAAAACATCGGTTTAGCCGCATCGTCGTAATGACTGCGCTCCAGCATTTCCAGCCCAAAGTGCTTGGCGTAGGCTTGCCAGGTCGGATGATTAGAGCCGATCAATTCAGCCCCGGCTTCGACAGTTTTGCCGTGCACAAAATCATCGAGAGTCAGAACGCGCCCACCGACACGGTCTCGGGCTTCGAGAACAGTTACTGTGTACCCGGCCATGGATAATTCGTAGGCTGCTGCCAGACCGGCAAAACCTGCCCCGAGAACAATCACCCGGCGATCATTTTTTTGAGCGGCGCACGCCCCTTCAGTAAAATTGTGACTGAGCATCATCGACGCTGCTGCCGCCATCATGCCTTTCAGTACCTCGCGGCGAGAAAAACGTTCTTCTCGGCTAAGAAATCTGTTCGACAAGGCTGTGATCAGAGACCGTTTCATTGAACCTCCTGGGCTATCGCCACTTTTTCCACCGCTCGCGGCTTGGCCACGAAAAGGGGAATACACAAAACGAACAGGGCACTGAGGATCGAAAGAATATAAACGAGGGGCATTGGGTGCGCTTCATCTGTGACGAATTCGACGTAAAAGTCAATCGATACCATGCCGATTGAGTACGCTAAATTGTAGATGGCGTAAGCGACTGCGTAAGAAGTCGAACCGAGTCGATCGACGGCGTCACCAAGTTCAGCCGAAGTGGGATTGATCGTGAAGGCATAGCCGATTGTGACCAGACACAAAACCAAACCAGCTGTGATCATATTGGGGGAAAATGCCAGAAGCGGCATGACCACAGCTGTGACAACAAGCCCGAGAATAGTTGTGCGGCGAATTCCCATGTGATCTGAAACCCACCCAACCACTGGTTCAAGAAATGCGTAGAGCAAATTGGAGACGGTGAATAAAATGCCTATCTCAGTGGGAGTAGCGTGAAACATCTCACTTGCGCGGATCGGGAAAAGCGGCTCCATAATCGCCCAACTGGCTGCAGCCAGAGCCACAGCAAAGGCTGACGCCAATATGCTTTTATCTAAAACTATGCCGAAAAGTTCGGTGAAAGTATCTTTCCAGGATTTTTGTTGTTTTCTTTTGGTATGTGAGATAAAAGTGAATACGAGAAATGCATCCAGTGCAAGAACGGCGAAAGCCAAATAAAAAGGACCGACATAGCCGCCCACATT
>CAJCHQ010000532.1 GCA_903970295.1 Bryobacterales bacterium | reverse complement strand
AGGACCGCCAGCGTTTCCAAAAATCGAAATCCGACTGTTGCTTATGTTCTTCGATAGGAACATGAACGATGCAGACATCTTCATAAGGCACCACGTAACTTTGCGCTTCTCTTTCTGCAGTGTCGCGGAGATCGATGATTGTGCGCACCCCGTAGGCGTGCAGGGCAGCCCACCCAACTTTCGACAGAAGATGAAGATTGCCAGAGCGAATGACCGCTTGACGCCTGGTCTCTCCTCCCCGGCATAAGCTAATTCCCCCTAGGTCTCTAATGTTGAACCCGCCATCCCATTCAAGATGTCGACTGTTATTCATTGAGTTTCCCCAACTTTTTCACCATTACTTACACTCATTTGTAGAGTTTAACTTCTCACAACAGATGCTGTGACGGTAGCCATATAGGATGCAAGCGGATATGTATTCGAGCGATTAACGGTTCTGAGTATTTTCATCCTGGCAAGTTGATTATAGCGGTGCAGCATGGGCTAAAATGAACTGGACCCGCCGCTAGAAAGCGATCTGAACAATGCAATTTAGTCAACGAAATCATTCAAAAACCTTGGCTGGCGTTAAACGCGTCGTTCAACTGGCGATTGTAGTCGCCGCTTGGAGCGCTGTTTTGCCCTTAATGTGCTCAGCGCAAGGCGAAGCTTCTTGGGAACAGTATCAGAAGGCTGGTGATGATGCTTTCTACGCTGCTCGATACGGTGATGCCGAGCGTCTCTTGAAGTTGGCCGTAGCTAAGGGAGCTCTTTTTGGTGAGTCCGATTTGCGCTATGCCAAAAGTCTGGGAGAACTTGGCCGACTTTACACGGTGCGCGGAAGATTTGGAGAGGCGCAAGCGCTCTTGGACGCTGAGTTGCATGTCAAAGAAGCGGCGTTAGGTGCAGAAAATACCTCAATCATTCCAGATCTGGGGTCGCTGATTCAGTTCGATTTAGCCTATGGTTCTGCTAGCGATGCTGATCCGCTGGCTGAGCGTGTTTTGGCTTTGCTTCAAGGAAAGTTAAACGAATACAGCACTCAGGCGCATGGTAAGGTGACGCTGAAGCCAGGGCAGCCTTTAACTGCGTGGGCTGGGACCGCCGATGCCTCTATGCGTGATCCGCTGATCGAATGGGCAATTGCTGTCGACGCGATAGGCGATGCCTATCGTGCACATCACACTTACGACATGGCCGATCGGCTATACAAAGCCGCGCTCGACGTAAAAACCACTGTGCTCGGCAAAGAGCATCTTTCATTAGCCAATAGCTATGACAGTCTTGGTTCTCTGTGTATGGAGCGAAATGCTTATCCAGAGGCCGAGTCTTACCTGCAAGATTCTCTTGAAATGACCGAACGTATACAACCACCAGAGAATCCTCAAGTGTTTGCACGCCTCGACAAATTAGCCAAGTGCTACATAGCCGAAAACAAATTCGATGATGCCGAGAAGCTTTATCTGCGAGCCCAGGTCTTTTGGAAAGATAATCCATCCAGGCGCGGTGCCGAGGCCCGGGCCAAGATCGCTCTCGGTAGTTTGTATTATAACGAGAAAAAGTTCGACCTTGCCGCACCGATTTTGCAGCAGGCTCTTCAATACGCTGAAGAGTATCATGGTGCCGATTCGATCGCCCTCGTTCCCTATTTGCAGAAGTACGCGGATGATCTTTATTACTTAGGCAACAAAGAAGAAACCATCCAGCTAAAAGCGAGAGCCAACACCATTGCCGGTGTCGGTTCGACGCAGTAGCGGCAGTGGATGTTTACCTGATAGACGGAACTTATGAATTGTTCCGGCACTTTTTTGCTGTGCCGCCGGAAACAAACGCCGATGGTCAAGAAATTGCCGCCGTCAAAGGTGTCGTCCGGTCAGTGTTGTCTATGCTCGAGCGCGGTACGACGCACGTCGGCGTGGCAACGGATCATGTGATTGAATCCTTTCGCAATGAACTCTATCCCTTTTATAAGACCGGCGATGGTGTGCCGCCGGAATTGATGTCGCAATTTCCTCTTTTGGAAGAGGCTTTATCGGCGTTGGGTGTATTTGTTTGGCCGATGGTCGAATTCGAAGCCGATGACGCGCTGGCAGCAGCGGCGGCCAAGTCAGCCCAGGATCAGCGGGTCGGCAAAGTGATTATCTGCACTCCCGATAAAGATCTCAGTCAGTGTGTAGTCGGCACCCGCGTGGTGCAGCTCGATCGCAGGCGCGAGATTACTCGTGACGAGGCCGGTGTAATTGAAAAATTCGGCGTCGCCCCGGAATCGATTCCGGATTATCTGGCTTTAGTCGGTGATACCGCAGATGGTTATCCCGGTTTGGCTGGCTGGGGCGCCAAGGCTGCTGCTTCTGTGCTAGCTCCATACCGCCATCTCGAACATATTCCGAAAGATGCCAAGGCGTGGCTGCCGTCGATTCGCAATGCCAGCAAACTCGCCGCTACACTCTTCGGCGCTTGGGATGAGGCAATGCTTTATCGAGTACTCGCTACACTAAGACTGGACGTGCCTGTCTTTGACACCGTCGACGACTTGCGCTGGCAAGGACCTGATCTGACGCTGGAGCCTGTCTGCGCACGGATTAAAGCTAAAGATGTTGTTCGTCGGGCTGACGTCGTATTCTCGAAAATAAACGTTGAGCACGGTGAGTCGATCTAATTCTAAACCGATCCGCTTCTGGACATATGGTCTCACGCCGGTGCATAGAGAGATTCAGGCGGAGGTATCCGAGCGTAATCAGCCTGTGATATATGTCGTCGCTCGCCCGTTCTGAATTAAAAATCTCGCTCGGCTAACATTTCTTGGGCATTGTCCGCGGCGCGTCGATAAATTTCTTCCAGTGCCTCAAATAAATTTTCGCTGCCTCGCCAGAAAGGAAAATTGCCCAATCTCTTAGGCAGACTCGCATGCACTGTCGGAATCTTTCCTGAACTACTCTGTAGCTGATCGGGCACCGTCACCTTCCAATAATCTTTCGCATCAATTGAGATCGACCCAGCTAATGTTTCTGAAGGATTAGCGGTCTTCGTAAGCGCTTCACTTGAGGCCGCACGCAAGCTCGCATCGTCTATGTGTTCGAGTTCATCGGTCGCTTTTGCGATTAGTTCGAGCAAGTTGTCTTTGCTCATGCCGCGCAGGCGAAAGACAAGAAATGGATCGCGGTCGAATTCTTCACCAAGTAAATAGTATACGGCGGCGATGTGCTTGCATGGATTCGAAAAATCTGGACAGGAGCACTCAGTCTCGAGGTCATCATATCTGGCCGGAAACAACGAAATTGAATTGGCGGTGAAATGCGTTTCTACGTCTTCTGGCATCTCTCCAGCCAATAATTTGGCGGCGATGATTGCTTGCGTAAAAGCTGTGCGAGAGAGCTTTTGCCATTCTGGTAGAGGGATTTGCGTGACGCTAATTTTAACATCATATGGCTTGGCTCGTGAACCTTGCACGGAAGCTCTGACGTGCCCTTCCTGAATATCTACGGACAAAACTTGTCCCTTTCGCGCGTAAGACTTCCCGCGAGTGAGACGTTCGCCAATGTCAAAACTTTCCAGAACCGAGATCCAGCGACGTGCCCACCAGCTCTTGCCAAATGTACCACGAGATGATTGTGCTTTGATGCCACCGCGAGTAGTGCGAGGAGCTGAGCGATGATAATCTTCGAATCTGCCCATCAGTCTGCCCGAGCCTCCTGCGTAAGTGCGAAAACCTTTTTCAGCTCAGTGTTGGAAAGCTCCGTGAGCCAGCCTTCGCCTGTTCCGATAACGCCCTCGGCGAGCTGACGCTTTGATTCAATCATTTCATCAATTTTTTCTTCGAGGGTTCCAGCACAAATGAATTTCCATACTTGAACATTCTTCCTTTGACCGATTCTAAAAGCGCGATCGCTCGCTTGATTTTCCACAGCCGGATTCCACCAGCGGTCGAAATGGAAGACATGATTCGCCGCGGTCAAATTCAGACCTGTGCCGCCCGCCTTCAGCGAGAGCACAAATATCGAAGGTCCAGTGTCAGTTGCAGTTGCTTGAGATGAGTTGGTCAAAGCGTCCGTCGAAGTTGCGTGTTGAAACCGATCGACCATTTTGTCTCGTTTGTTTTTATTGATGCCTCCGTGCAGGAAAAGTACTTCTTCGCCCAAGTTATTCTCTATGTGTTGCTTAATCAATTCTCCCATTTCTACGAACTGGGTAAAAATGAGCGCTTTTTCGCCGGCGGCTAATACTTCTTCCAGCATCTCAAGCAAGCGATCGAGCTTTCCGGACCGGGCTTCCAGAGCGGAATTATCAGCCAAAAAATGAGCCGGATGGTTGCAAACTTGTTTGAGTTTAGCCAGCGTCGCTAGAATCAAACCCTTTCGCTGAATTCCTTCCGATTGCTTGAGCTTATTTTCCAGATCTTTGAGCACCGCGCTGTAAAGCGTAACTTGCTCTTTCGTTAACGAGCAATAGACATTCATCTCTTGTTTTTCGGGTAGATCGCCGATAATTGATTTATCAGTTTTCAATCGACGCAGAACAAATGGCTGGGTGATTCTTTTTAAACGCTCCTGACTCTCTTGATCGCGTTGCACCTGAATTGGATAGAAGAAATTTTTGCGGAAGGCATTCTGATTGCCGAGCAGTCCCGGGTTGAGAAATTCCATTATCGACCACAGATCGCCAACGCTGTTTTCCACCGGCGTTCCGGTTAGAGCCACTCGGTAACGGCTGCTTAGCTGCCTTGCTGCCAGAGCTTGCTTAGTCCCGGAATTTTTTATATTTTGTGCTTCATCGAGAATCAATCCAGCCCACTCGATTTCTTTCAAATGATCGAAATCTCTATGAAGAAGCGAATAACTGGAGATCACAAGCGCATGATGATTTACTTCTTCTCTGAATTTATCGGCTTTGAGTCGAGTGCCACCATGATGAATGAGGAGCGAAAGATCTGGTGTAAAGCGATGAGCTTCCTTTCGCCAATTGTTGACGACTGAAGTTGGGCAGACGAGCAGGACAGGTTTTTGCTCACCCTGCATTCGTTGTTCCTGAATCAAGGCCAGTGTTTGCACAGTCTTGCCTAGACCCATGTCATCGGCCAGGCAGGCGCCTAACCCCCATCTTCCGAGAAATGAAAGCCAAGCAAAGCCACGCTGCTGGTAAGGACGCAACTGACCGGTGAAGCCCTCGGGCATCGGGATGGCTTTGATTTTCGCTGGCTCTTCCAGCTGCTTGAGCAATTCCCCGATCCATCCCGTGGCTTCAACTGTGATCGGTTGACCTGATGCAAAAGGCGATTTGGCTCCCAGTGAATACTGAACTAGATCGTGAATACTGGCTGAACTACTCGCTTTTCGCTTCAAAAAGTCGATCGCGGCTTGGATATCGTCTGCACTGACGTGAACCCATTGTCCGCGAATATTCACCAACGGTGCTTTCATTTCAGCGATTGCAGTCAGCTGTGCCAACGACAGTGGCACATCGCCCAGAGCAACTTTCCAGTCGAACTCCACGAGCCTCTCCATCGTTAATCCGGACATCGCCTTGAGTGTCGGACTTTTGACCGAAGCCGAAACTTTCAGGCGTGATTTCGTATTACCCTTCGACCACCAGGACGGCAGCATCACACCAAATCCGGCTTGCTCGAGCGCCGCCGCCTTTTCCGATAGAAATTCGAAGGCACCGTTACTATCTAGTGAAAATCCTTCAGGGCAATTTGTGCGCAGACTATCCGCCACCTTTGCGGAAAGACCAGAGGCTTGTCCAAGTGACAGAAGCAAATACTCACGCGGTGTGAAGCGATTTCCTGCCGAGCAGGTACGAGTGCTTTGTTTTGCGGACCTCCAGGCTTCATGGGCGGGGATTAAGAGGCTCTGATCCTGCAAATCCTGTAAAAAGTACGTGACATTCCAATTGGTTGAGGCTTCTTTGGTTGTTTCAAATTCGTCTAAGGCAGGTTCGTCCAATCGAAAACATAGGCGAAACGGCAATGCTTCTATTGCAGTGATTGGTTTTTGCCAATCAGTTAATTGACTGGCAAAAGCAGACACTTGACTGTGGTCGAAGTTCATTAATCCGGACTGCGATTTCAAAGCGTGAATCCAGCAGTCATGAACGCTGTCGTGTTGCTGGTCTTGTTTTGGTATTTTTGTGAGCCGATTGATTGCCACATTTTTCCGACTTGGTGCGGCAATAGATTGGCGCACCAGATCGTCTAAGTAGCCGGCCAGGCATGACGCAATTAGGTCAAGAGGCTGCAGTTTGGGCTGTGTCGATGCAGGTATAGAAAGTGACTGCATCGTGCCCAGCACAGGCGGTAGCAAGCTGGCCAGCTCGCTCAGCCGTGACTTGTCTTCTTTGCGGTGTATTGGCCGCCATTTAGCAAAGTACGCACCGTCTTGCTCAGTCATGTCGGGCAAATATTGCTCTCTCACAATCAGCGAATTAGCGAAATCGAGTAGCAGAGACAAGAATCGGAATTCGTCCGACAGTAAAATTCCTGGCAAAAGGACATGTTTGCTTTGCGCGGAAGCAAGCAGGTCACTCAAAGAGCGCGCTCGCACGGGCAAAATGTCAACGCTCCATGGTTGCAGAGCAGGAGTTTGATCGGACTCTGAAACTATAGAACTCAACATGGCCCTCGATGGTAGCGGCTTTCCAGCGATCGTCGGTAACCAAATAAGTGCCGATGCACTGTCTTTGTTCGCCGCAGACATCACCTCCTGCAATCGCTTAAAACTGGCAGCATAAGGATGTCTTAAATTGCTCTGTATGCGTTTGGAGAGCGAGGTGTGTTTGTTTGAGACCGGACTTTCGAGTTCTTCTTCTGCCCACAAGACCGTGGTGTCGTGCAAAATACTGGCATGGAGAATGATCATTTTATTCGACGTCAGTAATTAAGCGCGAAATCCAAAGTTAACGTTGTTCAATCGGGATCGGTCGGAATGGCATCGCATCTAAAGTTTGACGATCGTAAAGCTGAACCGATCGCAGGTCTGCGACTGCCAGGTCGTGCTTACCCATCCGTTCGTACACATTAGCTCGCTGTTTGTACATTCTCGATAAGTGTGACTGCAGGCCCCCGGCCATCTGAGCGGGAAATTTTTTGCGCTCTTGCTCGATGACGAACGTGCAATCAGCAAGGGACTCGGGCAATTTATTCAATTTAGCATAAACTATCGCCCGTCCAATGCGAGCCTCGATCATAGCTGGTTCGAGCTTTAGCGCTTGATTGTAGTCCTTTAATCCAGCCTCGTTTTTTCCCGATCGCGAGAAGGTTTCGCCTCTCTGAAACAAAGCCATGCATCTTTTCGACTGAGAAAGCGCTTTGGCATTGAGTACAGTCGTGTATTGTTTGAGTGCTATGTCGTATTGCTTCAACTCTCTGTGCAAAAACGCCGATTCGTTTAAGACATTGAGAATTGTTTCTGGCGAGCCTAATTCCTGGGCTCTGTTGAGTTCTGCGAATGTCACATCCCATTTGCGTTCTGCAGTGGCGACTCGGCTCAGTCCGATATGGGCTTGGGCTGAATGTGGATCAATTTTTAAAGCTTGAGAAAAGTCTCGCTGGGCATTTTCAAAGTCACCATCTAGCATCCATGCGGCTCCGCGGCGTATGTAGCCATTGGCGTCGGTCGGATGCAGCGTAATGTCTTGGTCGAGTTGTTTCATCGAACGAGCCGCGTGTTCGCCCTCGAGATTTTCGAATTTGTCTAAAGCTGGTGGTCGACGACCTGCAAACACTTTTGGCGCTGGCAATGCCAGTGTGGCCGTTAGGACTGTCAGGACCATCAGGAGCATTGTCGAACCATTCTTGGTTCTGAGTTCGTTAGACATTAGGTTTTGCGGCATTGATTGTCTGAGCGGCATCTTATCCGGTCTGGGAGTATACAGCTTTTTCTCGACCTGAGCCTTAGCTTCGGTGCGGAGTTGCAGAAACTAGCTATATTTGATCTGTGGAGTAATGAATCGTCATGCCGATCGCTGTGATCAGATTGGGTTCGCCGAGATTGCCGAATGAAGGGATGCGCTTAGGCACGGTGCGCAGACCGCCACGAGGCGTCCTCAAGTCCGAGTATGCCAAAAGAGACTTCTTCGACGTATGGTTTCCGAACCTCGCACCGAGCAAAGAGCTGTTAGCGGATGCAAAATACTTGCATGAAGACAAATCTTGGACCAGCTTTAAACGGCATTTTAAAGCTGAAATGATGGCATCTGAACCGGCCAGAATTCTTGATGTTTTAGCCGCTCTGTCGAAACAGACCAATTTTTCTCTAGGTTGCTACTGCGAAAACGAGAATAGGTGCCATCGCAGTATTCTCAAAGAGCTTTTACTCGAACGGGGTGCCAGCCTGATCTAAAACTCAGCGATTGGGGTGGTTGTCAGGCATAGTATGATGGCGCCACCAGTTGTTTTACAGGCGTCAGCTCTCGAAGCAGGCACTGCAAGCCTTCTAGCTAAATTCCAGCAGGACAGCCAATG
>CAJCHQ010000531.1 GCA_903970295.1 Bryobacterales bacterium | reverse complement strand
GTTTCTGGGCGCTTCCGGCGAACCAAGCAGGAAAGGAGCATGTTGAGACCGACTTATGGAAATGGATACGAATACTCCTAGTTCATATGGAACTGCCTTGCACGTGGAAGATCCATCGATAATTGCATCGAACGGAAGTGCCGTAACTGCTCCAGCGGGAACTGATCTGGAAGGCTCGAACACTTACGGATTTCTATGGAAGCCGGCCACGAAAACTCAAGACGGTGAAGCAGAGTTCTTCCTGAATGGGCAACAAGTTGGCAAAACAACAACTTGGGACTACGGCTCGAATACCGGATATGCTGCGCTGGATGATCAGCAGATGCAGCTGTTCCTTGGTTCAGGAACAGAAACGCCCATGACCGTTTCTAACGTCCAAGTCTGGCAAGCAAATGCCAACGATGATGTTCCGGCCAATGATTAGTTGGAGCCGGATTGAGGCGGGGCGTCAATAGATGGTGGCACTGGTTTTTTGATCGCTCCTGGTGCTTTGTTGGCAAGACCAACGATCAAATCCGCTCCAGCGTCATCGACCATAACGGTGCCCGCGAGTTTATCGACTACAGGCGCTTTTGACTGATCGAGTTTAACTTGAGAAGCCTCCGCCGCTCCTTGAATGCCGATTATTCCGGCAGCGATGCCCGCGACTTCGAGATCTTTCTTGATGTGGCTGACTTTTTGCGAGGTCACTTCTCCCGTCTGCGGATTCTCAACCAGCATGCTGGTCGGATTATCCATATTTTTCTTAAACAGTACATCATACTGAGGCGTGGTTGATGTCGCCGGGTGGCTCTCGTATCCTCGACTGCCTAGATAGACGTAGCTGGGGTGCGGATCCTTCGGATCGCTGGAGAGGCTTGCGATGTCCTCGCCGTTGGGTCCGGAAAAGTGATAACGGGTTTCCGAATCTACGTTGTTCACAATGGCAGTGCCACCGTCTTTGGTTTTATAAAATGCCTGATCGGTTTGCTGATCCTTGAGCGTCGCTCCATCCATTTTGCTGGCGACGAAATTTTCCGCATTCGGCATTTTTGCATCCGCAGCTACCTTAGCTAAATTTGTGGCGCCGGCCGCATCACCTGTCAGCGACAAGCTCATTCCATAATCGTCTTTTGCTAACAAAGCAACGGAGCCTGTCGCGTTGGCGTCAGTAAATGTCACACCGGGCAATGTCTTGGCCAAGTCTTTGTTTAAATCCTTCAAAAGTGAAGAATATTGTTGGGGTGACATTTTGGATTTGTCTTGATTCAATTCATCGAGAGCTGGTTGAAGATTGTGTTCTTTAGCGCCTTCCGTGAATTTAGCTGAAATCTCTGTGGCTGCATTAGAACTCATGATGCTCTCCTTTGATGAAACAAATCCGCGCGCCTATAGACCCAAATGATGCCATTTGACGCCATTCACTTTTGATAATTCGGAGCGAGGTGAATCAGGTCTGTTTCACCAACCCGTAGTGAAAAGTCGATGAGTGGATGATAGGGGGTGTGTCAATGGAAAATGTTTCAAAACCGTTTAAAGAATTGGAACACTGTGGCAGTCCCGGAGAATTCCATGTCAAGTAGCTGTCAAGGGTGCGGCTTACACTTCCTTTCAAGCATAGGGGAGCTTGATGGAAAATTTGGCTAGCTTGGCATATTTGGCCATTGCGGAAGATAAGGCAAAAAGCAGTCACACAAACGGCACAGGATCTTCCGGCGACGCCGTCGGAGCGACTCATACGGATCAAAAGTCGAACGCTAACGTAGTTGCCGAATTCGCCAGGTCTGCGCTTTATGCCGCCGCGGAAGAGCCATTGCGAGGATTGTCACAGAGTTTAGATCATTTTGCCGGCACCCATATTGACGGGGCCGTCAAAAAAGTCTTCGGCGAAATTTCTGTCGAGCCTACAAAAACCCGCTGAATTCGATACGGCTTCATGGTGTGGGCAACAACTGGGAAGCGCAGTTGGCATGATCGTGCCGTACATGCTCGCTCATGGGCGGTGGGCGCCTGAGCAAAGCAGAGGCATCTTTGGCAAAAACCGACGAGGAGATTACTCGCCTTTTTAGTCGCCCGGCGGTAAAGCGCGCTGGTCTCCAGATGGGGGTTTCAGCGGCAACTGGATTCTTGTACGGTTCTGTTCTCCGGGCAAGCAACGAACAGAACGTTCACAACGGTGATTTTTTCTCCGATCGTGTGACCGACGGTGTGCACGATATGACGAGTTTTGGTGCGCTCGGTTTTTCCAATTCGTTGGTTGGCAACGCACTCGGTGTGGCGTCATCCGCACTTGGGCGAGCTGCCGGCGGTAGCATTCGCAAAGTTGCCGCCGATCTGCTGCAGGGGCCGATTTTGCCGGGAGCGATTTCAGGCATCCCCGGTGGTTTGGTGAGTGCAGAAGTCGGGGCTCTTCAGGATGGAAGGCTGAAGCCGACCCTCGCCGAAGTCAAAGAAAACGTCGCCAGCATGACTCTGGTCGGTACATCTTTCGGCGCTGCTCATTGGTTAGGCGCGGAGTCAGCCGAAGGGAATAAGACCAATGCTCGGAATCTGAGCGATCTCATGGGTGTCACCAGAAAGACAGCGGCAAACGAGTTCGCCGATTTGCATTACAAGATCGTTGGTGGCATCGGCAATCTGAAACAAATTCATAGCGATGTTTTCGCTGGCGCGTCTTAGCTCAGACGTCGGCGTTGGTCAGACCGCGGATCAATAGTTTTCTCAGCGGTCTGGTGGGGGACAGAATTAGACCACTGGGGCAGGCTCGAACATTGCTGCTCGATCATCGTTCTGCGGGGCAGTTGAGCGAAAGTGCGGGAGCAAGTTTTGGCTTGATCGCCACCTGCGATCCTTTGCCTGGCGGCTTGCAGTCTCGCGATGTTTTCAAAAATAGATCCGTCGATGGCATGGCTCAACGTGTCTGGTTATCGCTCAGTAGTGCGCGCGATCTGCGCCTGACACGGGGCGAAAGAGCACCGGCTTACTCGGTGGGGAACGCAGTTTTTTCCCCAGCAGTTGCTCTTGGTCGCGGAGAATCGACAACGGTTCCGGTACTGGAACGCGCTTCCTTAGATGCTTGGTCGGCCGAATGGTCGGGCAATCAACGTACGGCAAATGGTCCCGAAATTCGACCTAACAGCGTGAGCACCCAGCAATTGATCGATCGCATTCCATCATTGCCGGGCGAGGATCAACCGCAAGCAATTCATAACTTGCTGCAAAGCCACCACTGGCCCCAGCACATGCAAGTCGCTAATTTGCTCGAGTCGCGGCCGCTCGCAGAAAGACCGTCACTCTGGGAAAAGCTGCATGAAAAGGCAGTGAGCAGCATGACTGAGATGGGTGATGTGCCGGCGGCCATTGCCACTTTGCCCAGAGAACAGCAGTTTGCAGCTGTAACAACTGCCATAGAACAATTGACGCGACTTGATCGAGGTGAAACCGATTCAAATGATAGAAATGCCAGCCAAGAGCGAGCTGAGTACAGCCAGGGGGCAGCTGCGCGTGTGCTCGAGTCAATCTCTCTTTTAGATAGATCGGAAGCTTTGGAAGCTATCGCTCTTGCGGATGCTACTCTGCCGTTTGGTCTTCATCGTGGCGACGCCGTTACAGCAGCGGCAATTATTGGGCGAGAAGATTTGCCGAACTACATTCGACAAGTAAGCGCCTACCCGCAGACGGGAAATAAATTTGATATTTTGCGAGCTGCTGGAGAGCGCTCTATGAACCTTGCCGACTCTGATGCCGAAAAGGTTGAGACGATGAGCAGTCTTTTGCAGGAAGCAGCCTCCTCGCAAGCATCACTCGACAGTCTCGCTTCTCTGTGGATAATGCTTCCCAGCGGGGGGGCCAAATCAGTCGCTGCGCAGGTATCTCCAGATCTCTTAGCTCGCTACTTGCTTGGTGCCGCTGATCGCAGTGACGTCGATGCCATTATTAATCGATCGCATTTGCTGGAGAC
>CAJCHQ010000530.1 GCA_903970295.1 Bryobacterales bacterium | reverse complement strand
TGTACTGCGGTCTTCCTTGCTCTTGGCTTTAGTAAGTTGATAATTATTAAAGTTCTTGCTCCCATCTATTGGGCTCTAAATCCATTGCCGGATCACCACAACGGTCCAGGTATGCATCATGATTAAAATTCCTGCGCTGTAACACGACTGTTCTTGAGATAGACGCTCGGATAAGACAGCGCTCGATGCTTATTGGTGAGGGACAAATTTGGCTCGACGATGTGCAGTTTCAGACTGTTGGAACGGATGTGCCGTTGACGAGGATATTAGCTGAGGACGCGAAGCTGCAAGCAGAAATTTGAATTATTCGACTTTATTTGTAAGTTGTGACTCGTTCATTACAGCATTTTTTTCCGAATGACGACATTTTTCCTGAACCGCATATTTTTCACTAGCTCTTTGCTCTGCCCTTAAGAACACGGCCAGGTTTGGCGCCGGTGTGTTCGCCATCCTTAATCACCTGCACCCCGTTGACCAACACATGCATCATGCCAATCGCCAATTGGTGAGGTTTTTCGAAAGTCGCTGTGTCTCTAATCGCTTTTGGATCGAATACCACGATATCGGCAAAATAGCCTTGGGAAAGCTTTCCTCTGCGCGCCAATTTAAGGTTTCCGGCCGGTAGCGAAGTGAGTTTGCGGATCGCGTCTGGAAGAGTCAATACTTTATCGTCACGCACATATTTACCGAGTACGCGCGCGAACGTGCCGTATCCGCGAGGATGCAGGGCTGATTTCAAAAACACCCCTCGTGGTGCCATTGATTCTGAGTCTGATCCGAAGCTGACCCAGGGAAGACGCATCACCTTGCGCACGTTCTCTTCCGATATACAAAAGTAAACGGTATCAATTCGGCTTCCGTCTTCGACAACGAGATCCATTGCCGTTTCTGCCGCCGATTTACCCCGAATTGAGGCGACTTCCGCCAGGGTTTTTCCGGTGAACTGCTTAAGCTGGTCGTTCTTGAAAGTAGTGAGAAGCATATTTTCCGGACCGGATTCGTGGAAAAAATTTTCCCAGGTCACGCCTGGCTTGGACATTTCATCGGCAACTCGACTTCTTATGGAGGGGTTTTGCAGGCGCTCAAACCATGCCTGATTGCCACCTTCTTGCACCCAAGTTGGCATGCTAGCATCCAAACCAGTGGCTGCAGCGACATAGGGATACATATCGGCAGTGATCGCTAGACCATCTTCTCGTGCGTCCTCGACCAGCTTTATAGCAGCGTCCATCTTGGGCCAGTTTGACTTACCGATCGCTTTGAAATGATAAATTTCAGCTGGTACTTTTGCGTGCTGGGCGATGTGCACCAGTTCCTTCACGCCTTCCAAAAGTCCATAACTTTCGCTTCGCAAGTGCGAGATGTACATGCCACCATATTGACCGGCTATTTCCGCCAGCGAAACCAATTCGTCAGTTTTGCAGTAAGAGGCTGGCGCATAAATTAGCGAGGAAGAAACGCCAAGCGCCCCCTCTTTCATGGCGGTGGCGGTGAGGCGCCGCATCTGCTCCAGTTCGTCTGGGTTTGGTGCGCGATCTTTGTTACCGAGCACATTTATCCGGATGGTGGTGGCACCGACGAATGATGCTACGTTTGGTGAAATGCCACGATCGACCAGATGATTCAAGTATTCGGCTAACGTAGTCCAGGTGACATCGTATTTGATATCGCCTTGACTTTCTTGGCGTTCCTTTTTCATCCAGTCATTGAAGGGACCCATCGACGTCCCTTCGCCCATTATCTCCAGGGTGACGCCCTGTCTTATGTCACCCTCCGAGTTTCCGTCTTCAAGCAAGCTCTCGTTAGCCCAGCTGAGCATGTTGATGAATCCCGGCGCGACGGCAAGACCAGATGCTTCTATCTCCAGTTTTGCGCGAGCGTGTTTGAGAGAGCCAATATGCTCAATGCGGTCTCCCACTAAGCCAATGTCGGCCGGGAAGGCGGCTGCCCCACTTCCGTCGTAGATATCGCCATTTCGAATTATGACGTCGTAATTTGATTCTTTCGCAGACACCAAAGGACTCAAGTTGCGAATTCTAGCTGACTCAGTGAGCAAGAATTTCCTTGCACGCAGTCATCAGACCGCTTTATTGTATGCAGCATTCGTTTTGTTGGCTAGTGCGTGGTGTTCAGCGTGAGATTAACTGGTGGCGGAGCCTGCAGACTTGATATCGTAAATAGACGAAATTGGCAGCCTTTTTTGCGCTATTCATGTGAATACTGGTATGGCTAGGCTCTCTACACAAAAATTGGCTGCAACGCTTCTCTCTTTTGCCGTGCTTTGCTCTTCAAGATCAGTTGCCGCTGACACTAGCGAGTCCCTACCTCAGCTGCAGACGCTGGACAACACGGGACTGCAGGAATCGTCGACAACTGTTGCGCGCACAGACGCCGACACATTAGCTCCAAAGTCGATGTCTTTGAGCGGTTCAGTGACTAAATCCGGTCACGGCGATCAACCGTCGCTGAACGGCGACATTGGTCGAAGGTCCGAGGACGACAAAGACAAATTCAAATTTCTTCGCGCTCGTAAGAGCAAGATGAACAGTGAAGACTTTCGCAATTTAGGATTCGGCATTACGGGTTTCGTGTCAGTCAACGTTCCGTTCATGCAGTCTGGCTTGGTCGTGAAAGTTTTTCCGGGCTGCCCGGCGGAGCAAGCGGGCGTCCGAAAAGGAGATCACCTGGTGAGAGCTAACGATCACGTTTTTAGTCGACACGATCGGCAACTGGAGTACTGGCGAATTCTTGATGGTCGCGCCGGTACCGCGGTTGATTGTGTGTTTATGAGGCAGGGGCAACCTGTCACTGTGCACCTTGTCCGCATGAACATCGAGGATATCGCGGAACCTCGTCTAAGGCGGCAATTCGAGCATATGGTGAAGACTTTGGGAGCACCTTGCGATTGAATAAAGTCCAACACCTCAACCTCAAGCTAAAAATATGCTTCTTGCTTAAAATGTCATTGACAACTGCGAGGTTTCAGCGTGTTTAAGGTACAGCTAAAGTTGAACTTTTTCATTCTCATTTCGGTCCTGTCGATAGGCCCGGCGCTCGCGGACATGGTTGCTGCGCCCGATGAGTTTCTATGGGGCGAATTCGGTGCGTGATTGCCGGCGTTCTCTTTTCGATTAGTATCGCGAGCGCCGGTATTTGGTTTTTGAACAAGCGTCGAAATATTAGGCAAAGAATCAAGGAGTGAATCACGCTTTTGTTCAATTACGCATACGGAAGCCTGGGATGGGAAATATCATGGTATTTTCGTGTGCTTTTTCTGGGCGGTATCACGTTTGTGCTGGTTGCCTACCTTGCGTTGGCGGCTATCCAGACGATGATTTTCAGATTTGGTTTATCCCCGACGCATCCGTCGTCTGAGAAAGTCGCAGCTGCTCTCTGGTTGAAAGCTGTATCTGTGCCGATCCTGGCGTTATCGGTTATTCCGCTCGCTAAAATGCTTGTTTTCAGCCTCGAGCGACTTGAACCTAAACTCTCTGAGGCAGGCTATTTCTGTTTGCTTTGTTTTTTACTAGTAGGGACTCCTGCGATCATTGAGATATTTCTTTTTCGGCTGGCCTTGCACGTCAAAGATGTTTCTGCTGTTCGAATGACGCGGCGAGACGTTTGGGCTATTGTCGCTGCCAATGCATGTACTGCTACCGTATTTTGGTGTTTTTTGGTTCCGGTGTTGAATAAAGCGACTGACATGACCTGGCAAGTTGTCACTAACATCGGCGAATTAAAACATAGTCCTGCGGAAGTGGAGTACGAGCTAAAACACCCGACATTCTATTCTCATTAACAATTGAATTCGTGGCGAATTGAATGTGCGGTAAATACGAAGGTTTGAGCCGCGTGTAACTCTCGTGTAACAGTTGGTCTGTAGTTTTGCAGCAAGACGAAGCGATAGTTCAGTTCAGAGAATTCGAGGTTTGCAAAATCATGGATCAACAAACAGCAAGGTGGGTCTCTTATGAATCACGGCAAGTGGCTGATGAACTGAACGCAAACCAGGGAACGGAAGCAGCTAATCGTCTGAGGGCCGATTTGCAAAAATATGGTTCGGAAGTTTTTACAGCCCTGACGAGTCAGGTTGCTCAATTAGATCGCCAGTTTCCATCAAGCGATCATTTGCTTTTTTATCCTGTGGCGTCTGGTGGCCTGGATGTTCAAATTCAGCATAGCGCTAATGGGCAACCACAGCCCAATGTGGATATCGCAAGTTACACACCAGTAGGCTCGACTCCAGATATGGTCGTCGAGACTACCCCACCGCCAAACAATGCGGTTCGCGCCGCTTGCACCATAGGTGGTGGACTTCTCGGAGCTATTATTGCTGGCAGTATCGGGCACGGTCAGCGTGGGCTCAAGGAACTTGGTGGTGGTGCTGCCGGAGCGCTTATAGGCAATCAAGCATGTAAATAAGCTCAGCGCGCCGTTTGCTCTTTGATCCACTCATACCAGGCTTCCATGCCTTCGCCGCTAAGTGCTGAAACTTCGAAGATTTTGATCCTGGGGTTTACAGATAGTGCAAAGCGTTTGAAGAGCGCCGGGCAAACTAGATTGCCTACATTTTCGATGAAGACGATAAAGTCGCGCGGTGGTTCTAATTGTTTGACTCCGCTTGCAACCATTTCCGCATCGAGATGGCATCCTGCGCCGGTGTTGATTTGTACAACTTTGCAGCCAGTTTTTTTAATCCGTTCGGCATCGTTAAGGGTGGCTTGATTTGTTCTTCAAGAGTGACGATCGTCGAATTAATCTTTGGAATACTTTTGCCGATTCTGAGGTCCGGTGACCACCTCCATCTTTTATTTTCAATTCTTTCCCGGCAATGCACGTAATATCACGTTTCCCTGAGCTTATACATATGCTACGTGGGATTAGCATTGCCGCCGTTCTCTATGTTAATCTGAGCAAAAGCCTTAAGCTTGCGGAGCGTTGAAAATCATGGACTTGGGCGCGCCTATCATCTTGGTAAATGCGCTAATTTTAGGTGTGCGACATGGCGTCGATTGGGACCATATCGCGGCTATTGCAGATATCGTCGGCTCATCAACTACAGCTAACATTGATGGTGGTGCCATTTCTGTTTTTCGTCAAACTAATGCATTGCGTTTGTCGTCTTGCTACGCCCTTGGCCATGCCACGATAGTTTTGATTCTTGGTCTGGCAGCTTTGATGTTTGCTGCTGTTTTGCCCGAATGGATTGACCCTCTGATGGAAAAAGGAGTGGGATTAACGCTCTTATTATTAGGGATTTGGATCTTTTACTCGTTGATGAGGCAAAAGACCGATCAAAAGTTTGTCCTTCAAAGTCGCTGGATGTTCTTGCTGGGTAGACTCCGGCTGGTTGGATATTGGTTGCATAAAATGACTGGCAAAAATAGTTCGTCGTCGTCGCTGCCGGTTACTGTGAGTCAATATGATGCTCCTGCTGCTCTGGGTATTGGTGTCATTCATGGCTTCGGAGCTGAAACCGGAACGCAAGTGCTTTTGATCGCGGCTGTCGGGGGTTCTGCGAATCACGTTCTGGGCGTTTTGATTTTGCTGTCGTTCATTTTGGGTTTGTTGATTTCGAATACGCTGGTTGCCGTTTTGAGTTGTGCTGGATTTCTCAGCTCGGCGAAGTTTAAGCCGTTGTTCGTGGCAACGTCTTTGGCGACCGGAGTTTTTAGTTTGATTATCGGTACGCTGTTTGTTAGCGGTAACGGAAATGTGCTGCCGGATTTGCAACATTAAATCGGGATGGCGTGGTCGTTTCGGTTGAAGTTCAACCGATATCGGTTGAGCGATCGGGGTGAAAAGCGCCACGGGTGCTACTTTTGGGAGTCAAAATTTACCGATATCGGTAAAATATTTAGTGTTAGGGTCGGCACGTCTGATTAACGTGTCAGAAAAAGCTGAATTTCTCAATTGATTGTATGCTAGTGGAAAGAGGTCACGGACAGACCTCCAAGCACCACGAATGAATTTCCCGACCACAAAAAGGTTTTACCGATATGAATACGAATCCTCCCGTTGCAAAACTCACAGATGATTCGTTCGCGGGAATTATACTTTCGCTCGAACCAAAGCGACTGGGATTTCTAGCATTCAATCTTGGCGCGATCAGTTATCTTGGAGTCAATGCAACATTTTTCGGAACAATAATTCCTTCATATGTAGCTGGATCTTATGTGCATCCCAATGTTCTAACGTTCCTGAGCGGCGCTGTGCTCGCATTCGCAACAGTCCTCGCAGCGATTGCAGTTAAAAAAGGAAACTTGTTTCCGGCGCTTCTGGTTTTCGTCTTGGCTTGGAATATATTGCTAGGGCTATTCGAGTGGTATCAAACGTTTCCTCTTGTCATCGGCGTGAACATTTGAACTTTCAGAATTCATTTGCTTATTTTCATGCGTTGCCTATGATCGTCTCACTCAAACCTCTGAAAGTTCGGCTCTGAGCCGGATATAGGCTGGATACATATGCAAAAAGATAACGCCATGGCGTGCTGGTGCACGCCACTCACCGATGCACGCTCCGTTGTGATGACCTCATTAGAGCACGAGGGTAGCCTGACTCTGACTTTTCGCGCTGACTTTGGTCGGGTGGTGTCGTTGGTATCGTTTTGCTTCAGGAAACCAACGTCGTACAATTTAGACTCGCTAGACCCAGCTGAGTCCGCCGCTCGAGCTCTGCCTGGATATACTTTCAGACAGTCGAGATTTATCGAATCTGTGAATGAAAGTCCACTGTTCAATCTGAGGGAATATAGCCTTTTTGCACTAGATTCTTGCAATCAGCTCGAGGCCGATCGATATGTCTTTGTATTGGAGCAGAAAACAATTGAGGTTTTCTCGCCAGAGCGTCCTGACATTCGCGTCATTGGCAGTCAAATGAAATTAGCGAGTTAGTCCACCCTGGTTGCCGCAAAGTCATGCGAGAGCGCGTATTTTAGTCCACAAGCCAGGATGAGACAGTGACAGGCGAAGAAGGCATGGTAGCTCATCAAGCCGCAGCGTAGGCCGTTGACCGCCGTGCATTCTTGTAGCCACATTGGAGCGAGGGCTCGACCCACGTATGGCACCAGCAACATGATTAGCCAGCTCAATATCGGATAGGCGCATAAGAGCAGGCACCAGAGTTTATGGGAGATTGGTGAAAGTCGGAACAACTGCGTGGGGCGTACGGTCGGCAAAGTAGTCATCGCCGCCACCGAAATTAGAACGCAATCGTATACAAGTAAGTGCGGGCTCGTAATCAAAAATATCAAAACCGACAGAGCCATTGCCCAGGATGCACTCAATTTCTTTTGTTTAAAAGCACGCCACCATAAAATTGCTGTCCCGACCAAACCAAGGGCGAAACCGACAAGCGCGAAGGCGAGGGCGCCGCTTCTCGATAGAAATTGACTGGCCAGTCCGCGCAAGCAAACCATTCGCTCTGGGTACAGATTATTTGTCACGTTAGTCGATTCTGCGTGCAACAAGATATTGGGATAGCCAAGCACATTTTCCCAGCCAACCGAGAAGGTAGCCAGGGTGAGCAAAGCAGCGATTGTGAGCAATCCGGAAATCAGCAATTTGTGCCTCTTGCTGATCACTGCAGGAATCAATAGCATGACGAATAAGTGTGGTTTTAACGTGGTGACACCGAGTGCGATACCGGCGGCGAAATCTAGCTTGCGGACTAAGCCGTAGTAGAACAGCGATATCAGAGCGACAAGAATCCAGCTCAGCTGTCCATCTCTGGCACAATCTGAGCTGGGAAAGCTAGCCATCGCTCCTAGAATTATTAGCAGCGAATATCGCGCCGATAATCCGGAGCCGGCTCTGCCAGCCAAAAATAAGGAGAGGCTGCCGATCGCTATAGTCAGTGCATTCCATGTAAGAAACGCTTCACGCAGTGAAAGAAAAGATAGGGGGCTGAAGAGCGGATAGTAAAAAGGCGGGTATTGGAAATAGGTGCAAACGTCAGTGTGGGCCGGTGCGATTACTTTGTTGTACCAGATCAATTGAGTGGCGGCATCGTAGATTTTGTGGCTTTCCGACGAGAGGGATAGTTTTCCCATCATGTATGTATTGATGAAATCTATATGTTCGAAGACGCCATTCTTAACACTGTATACGGTGGTATTGTTTTCGAGCATTGCGGCAATACAAATCAATACTTGCAGACAAATGCACGCGAAAACGATCAAAATCGTGATATCGAGAGCGAAAAGAAATCGGTTATCTTTCTCAATCGTTGAAGGAGTGATCTGCTGTTCGATTTCTTGCATTAAGTGATTTCTAGGATTAGGCGTGTTTTCGAATGTGTGAACCGGAATCAGTTGGCTTATTGCGTCAGAGGGTCGGCAGTAAACGATTCGGCGCTGCCGACCGCACGTTGGGGCTGTCCAGATGAGCGAAGAAAACCTTCAGGGCTGCGGCATATTCTGGTGCAAATGTTAGCTTTGGGTCACCGGTATGTCCGGCTCCTTGAATGCGCACGAATGTTTTCGGCTCAAGGGCACTGGCAAATAAATCTTCTGCGTGCGCGAGCGGCAACATCTGATCTTTTGTGCCTGCAACCACAAGCAATGGCGAGTGCGGTTTCCTGAACACAAGGGAATTGTCCAGACCAGCGCAGGGATAAAGCCAGTCGGGATAGATTATAAGGGCCGGCAGTATTTCGCGGCCGCGGCGCGGCAGAGAAAACAGAGGTGACTGGAGAATGATGCCGGCACTTTTCACCTTTGCGCTCAAATGACCCGTTACAACCGTTCCCAGAGATTCTCCAAAGAGAATAATTTGCTCCGGCGAGTAACCTAAATCTTTGTTGACGTAATTGTAAGCATCAAGTGCATCGTCGCAAATTTTGACTACGGAGGGTTTGCCCGTGCTTTTGCCATAGCCCTCATAGTCATAAGCAAAAACTGAAACACCAGCTTCCATCAGTAATTGCAAATTGTCGAAGCGCCCGAAGACATTGCCACCATTGCCGTGACTGAAAAGAACGATCCA
>CAJCHQ010000529.1 GCA_903970295.1 Bryobacterales bacterium | reverse complement strand
AGCTAAGCTTGGCATCGAAGGCAACTTTCAGGCGGTGGTATCGCACTTGCAAGCCAACGCAGCGAGCAAGCTGAATTCAATCGAGATCGGTCGCCTTGCATCAGCATGGCGCCTAACAATGCTTGCAAGCGCGCTGCGCTTTTCCCAGCAAGAACTTCTGTCCGCTGGAGATCGGCTTTTAAATCGGCTCGTGGAGTGGATGGACGAGTTTCCGGAGTGCGAACACGGGACGCTGTGGCTCAACACTTACGAGGCTGGCTACCACGAGAATCTCATTCAGAACCTTCGGCAATCAGTGGCCAAGCTTGACTTCGAGCAAAACAAAACCGGCTCGCCGCGGCCTCTAGCTCAGGCAATGTTTTGCATCGATGTTCGATCGGAACCGTTTCGGCGCCATCTGGAGTCCCTGGGAAACTATGAAACAATAGGCTTTGCCGGGTTCTTCGGCATTCCGATTCGCTGTCGTGCGCTGAATCAGAATCATGAGACGGATCAGGTCCCCGCCGTCGTTCAACCCAAATATACAGTCCATGAGGTTGTCAGAGAAGACCAGAAGATCCAGCTCGTTAAGCACAATAGCGGAGCCACAATCTTGTCTGCGATTAGTGAAATGCTCGACGACATGAAATACCATGTGCTCACCCCGTACATTATGGTCGAATCAATCGGCTGGTTCTTCGGCGTTCAACTTTTCGGACGGACACTGTTTCCAGAGGCTTATCGTAAGTGGCAAACCCGGATTAAAAAGGCGATAGTGCCACCGGTGGGTACACAAATGACAGTCGACAGGACTGGAGACGACCTCGGTTTAACTCGTGAAGAGCAGTGCACCACTATCGATACTGTTCTCAGGATGATGGGGCTGACCAAGAACTTCGCTCGCCTCGTCTTAGTGTGCGGGCATACCAGCACTTCGGACAACAACCCCTACGAGGCGGCGCTTAACTGCGGGGCATGCGGAGGAAACTCTGGCAAGCCTAACGCGCGGCTGCTCGCAGCCATGGCGAATAAACCTTATGTGCGTGAGAATCTCGCAAAAAACGGCATCGTAGTGCCCGAAGATACGCACTTCGTCGGCGCCTTGCACGACACTACAACAGATGGTATGGAGCTGTTCGACACCGAAGATCTGCCTGATACTCATCGGCAGGACCTGGAGCAGCTGAAGCAAAAGCTCAAAGAAGCAGCCCTTCGCACAAACCATGAACGCTGCATTAAACTGCCAGGGGCAACCAAAGATCCCTCGCATGCCGCGAGTGAAGTCAGCAGGCGCGCCGGCGACTGGAGCGAAACACGGCCGGAATGGGGGCTTGCCGGAAATGCGGCTTTCATCATCGGTAGCCGAGCGCTGACAAAGGATATAAATCTTGAAGGCAGAGTGTTTCTAAATTCGCACGACTACCGGCTGGATCCCACAGGCGCCCTGCTCGAAGGGCTGATGATGGGTCCGATGGTTGTTGGTCAGTGGATCAATGCAGAGCACTACTTCTCGGCAACAGATACCGAGGTCTACGGAAGCGGAAGCAAGATCTACCACAATGTCGTCGGACGCTTCGGCATCATGTCTGGTCCTCAGAGCGATTTGCGCTCCGGTTTGGCCTGGCAGTCGATGATGAACGGTGAGCTTCCATATCACGAACCTTTACGGCTGTTCGTCGTGATTGAAGCGCCGCGGCAACGGATTAGCGAGATCATCGAACGCCAGCCAGAACTCAAGCAACTTTGCGACAATGAGTGGATTCACTTGATGGCAATTGATCACGAGAGCGACGAAAGGCTTCATCGCTACCAACCGAAGCACGGATGGACCTCCTGCGGCTTATCAGCTCCGACTCCTGAGGAGATTAAGAGTCGACAAAAGCTTAGCGTCGCCGGGTAGAACAGACCACGTACCTCCGGAAAATTTACGCTCAGACTGGTGATGACTTTTTTCGCAGGCATGGCGGAATTTGAGCGAGTTGACCGCAGCTCCGGCGTTTAAACTCCTATATTCTGGGCATTGGGATCTAGGAGTCGAGAAATTCTGGCTTAGCTCTTTGTACGGTGGGAGGATTGGCATGGCTGACTACGAGAAACTGCGTAGAAAAAGAGACGCACAGGACATGATCCGGGCTGACGCAGCTCGAGAGCAGCGGCGTATCCAAGAGCAGAGAGATCGAGACAAAGCCAGAAAAGATCACGAGCGGCGCCATTGGGAAGCAATGGCGATGGAAAAAGCCAAAGCCAAGCAACAAGCCGAGCAAGCTCATGCCGACATTAAATCTCAGCAGCTCCTCAAAGAACTCGAAGAGAAAAAGCAACGCGAAATTGATTTGCAATTAGAGCAAATGGCCCAACGTCACACCAATAACCAGGCTAATCCCGGCAATCAAAACACCGGAGGCACGCCGCCGGCGATCAACCCGTACGCCAACGGCTGATACCGATTTATTCACTCCACTGATTCATTCATTTTTGAGCTGGATGCCCAGCATGTTGGCTAATTGACCGGCGAGGTCGATCGATTGCCGGACATCGATGATTGCACCTTTCAAATCGGGGGCATTGGCTTTTATCGCGTTTAATTGCGAACCCCTCAGATCAGCGCCTTGCATTTTGGCATCGTACAAGATTGCTTGCTGCAAATCACAGCGATCGAAAACCGCTTCTTGCAAATCGCTAAAGCGCAAATCGACACCAGTGAGACGACAGTTTTTGAAGCATACTTTCTTGAACTCAGTGCTGCATAATTGGACCATGTCACCGACACAGTTTTCGAATACGACGTCGGACAATCGGCTCTCAGTCAGCTTTAACCCTGTCAATTTGCAGTTCATGAAAACGACCCGGCTGATTTTGCAATCGCTCCAGATGGCATTGGAAATATCGCATGTGTCGACGCGCAGATCAGCCAAACGTGACTTTTTCAACAATTGATTCTGCAATCCGACACGCTCCAAAATGCCACTTTCCAACGTCAGCATCAAGGCAGCCTGACCGCTCAAATCAGCTTTGTACAAAGAAAAACCATTGATGATTTTCTCATCGGCGAAATCAATCGTTGTTAGATAGTTACAGTCTTCTTCTGCAGGAAGTTTGGGCGGCTTGATTGCAGTAAAGGTTTTGCTTTTCATGTGTTGTCCATAATACATGAAGCTCTAAGCATGCGTAGTCCCACCATAGTGCACCTATCCAAGTTCGGGAGCGGCATCTATACTGCCGGAAAGGCGGGATGTTCCCACCCAAAATTCTCTACGGTGCATGCTCACAGGATGCCTGACGTTTCCGTTCGTGTTGAAAACTCTTCCTCAAAGCTAGAAGCAGAGGTTTCCGCGAGCTGTCATTCCCTGCTCGAAGGCGCATTCAACCTCGGACGAGGTTTCGGGCATCAAGCAGTTCAGCCCATCGATGGCATCGCCCAGATCGTGACCGGCAAACCGGCCGCTGACAGTGCTCAGAAAGTCGTAGTCAAGGCTGATCCAAGCGATGGGGCTAATAACGGGACTGACAACGGTCAGTTCGGGCTGAATTACACTGCCGCCCAAATTCTTGCCGGTGATTTCTCACATCCACTGGAACCAAAGCCTGCGGCGCCAGTAAAAAAGCCGGATTCGCCTGCTGATTCGGCTGCCTATAAAATCGGCTCGATGGCTGGACAAGCTGCCGATTTCCTGGCCGTGAATTATCTCTTCAAGAAAATTCCTAAGTTTGGCCACTCGGCCCTTTCCGGAATTCTGGCGGCCGGCGGCTTGGCTGCATTGAGTCCAACCGATAAGGGTGGCCGAGACTGGAAAGAAAGAGGCGAGAACTTTTTGGCTGCCTCTCTGGCAATTGGCACTTACGAACTGGGCAATCGGAAAATGAAAGCCAAGGGTTTAACGGGAAATTTCATGGCTAACATTAGTCGAGAACTGGTGAGCAATGCCATTGCCGGCAGTGAAGCCGCCCAAATCGAAAGCAGATTGAAAAAGGGGCATTGGGCGAGCGGCACCGAAACGGCTGAGGGTGCCGCCGGTTGGATGCTAGCCGGTTCGGCCCTGCATATTCTCGGCGCCGGCGTCGCCAAATATTTGCCAAAACAAAGCGCGCAGGAAGGCTCACTAAATTATTCGCGCACCGAGATGGCGCCACCAAAAACAGACGCACCGACGACGGATCCACCGGAGCTAACCTCTGCCCAGTCTACGCGCGAGTTCAAGGTGGTAGGCGGCATCTCGAAGTTGAAGTCTTTTTTGCACCGAGATCGCGCAGGCTCGATGATCAAGGTCCAGGAAATTTTCAAAAGCGCGGAAGGTGATGAAACATTTGGACCGAAACAGAAGTTGTTCGTTCAACGACTGGGCGGCAACGAAGGCACACTTTTGCGCGGTGCTAAACGAGCCGACCTAGTCGCTTCGTGCCATCCTGAAAATTTGTCCGATGGCGATAAAGCCAGACATGTGTTCCCCGAACAACACGGCAAGGTCTGGATGGTTTTGGGCACAGACAACAAATTGTTACTGGCCGCCGGCGATCATCCTGTCGTCGAATGGCGTAAACAGGGCTATGTCGCTCCATTCCGCTTGGACGGCGGCAATACTACCATCAATGCCATGGCACCACTAATAGTGGGAGACGAAAATAACCTTGATAGTCCTGAATCGAAAAAAGCCTGGGACGATTTCGACAGATTATTGAAAGAGGCAAAGAAACTCGGTTTGCACGCTATTTCAACAGACGTGTGGTGGGGAATCATCCAGAAAGACAAAGACAACTTCCACTGGGAATATTATGACAAAATCAGCGATCATATTCTCAAAGCTGGCTTGAAATGGGTGCCCATTCTGTCTTTCCATGAATGCGGTGGTAACGTTGGCGACACCAAAAATATTTCTCTGCCCGAGTGGGTGTGGACAGAAATCGCCAAGAAAGCTAATCTCGACCCTGAAGCCCTTAAATTCAAGAGTGAAGAGGGGCACACGAGCACGGAATTCATTTCATTCTGGGCAGACCACCTGGCCAAAGAACACTACGAAAATGTGATGCGAAACTTTCAGGATCATTTCGCCGATAAAGCTTCCGGTATTGGCGAAATCAATATCAGCATGGGCCCGGCGGGCGAGTTGCGACATCCCTCATACAACAAACATGATCCAGATGCCGGCTATCCGACACGAGGGCGCCTGCAAGCCTATTCAGAACTGGCGATTGCCTCGTTCCGCGAGTGGGCGCTCAAAAAATACAATGGCATTGATGGATTGCGCACAGCCTGGAATTTGCCGCAACTCACAGAAGATCAAATTCTGCCGCCAGGCGATGCGCAAGGATTTTTTGATCGCAACGATCATATCAATTTGCAGTACGGGCGTGACTTCTTCGATTGGTACAGCGACTCGCTCTTGGATCACGGAAGGACAATGCTGGGCTCGGCTTTGAATATTTTTGGCCAGAAAGGAGCAGCTTTCTATGGTATCGATATTGGTGCCAAAGTTCCTGGCGTGCACTGGCGTCTGGGCCATTGGGATAATGGCAATATTGTTTTCGAAAAACGCCTGGCAGAATTAGCGGCCGGTCTGATTCGCACGAGCTTAGGCGATTGGAACCAAGAAGGACACGGCTATGGTCCGCTTCAGAGCATGCTTCAAGAAGTACAACCGGCGCGTCCAGGGCAGGGCAATCGCATTGTTCCTGCCTTCACATGTCTCGAATTGCCTGACGGTCAAGACGCTGATAGTCACCCGGAATCGTTGCCGCACACACTCGCTACTTGGTTTGGTGAAGCGGCCGAAAACAAGGGCCTCTGGCTCAAGGGTGAAAATGCGCTGTCCGGTGCCTTGTATAACAACTATGATTGGGACTTGATGGACCACTTGCTTGATTTGCCCAATCAATTCAACGGCACGTATCATGGCCTGACCTTCCTGCGGCTGGGTGATATCATCGATAACCCGGTAGCTCGAGAAAAAATCACTCAAATTATGCAAGCGATTCGTGAGGACGAGCTGCACCCAGAGAGATTGATCGACAAGCTGAATAAAATGTTCGCCAGTGTCAAGAAGGCCGCCTGAGAGACTTCTTAATCTTTGGTCTGCTAAAAGTGTACTATGTGACTTTGGACTGAGGAAAGGGACATGGCGATAATTACCGGACTGTCGGGAAACGAACTTTATTGTTTAAAGGAAAAAGGCTATGAGCCGGGCAATTTGGTCATCGGCAACAGCGTTTTTGCGCTCGGTTTTGTCGGAGGTATTGGCGCTGGGCTGAAAACTCTCGGCGGTGGCGAAGTGCACGAGATCACCGAAATCATCCGAGAAGGTCGGTCATTAGCCTATATGCGCATGGTCGAGGAAGCAAGACGGCACGTTGGTGTCGGCGTTACCGGAGTGGCCAGCCAATTGATTTTCCACAGTGCCAACATCGAATATCTTTCAATCGGTTCGACCGTCCACAGACCTGAGGGGAAAGCTCCGGCAACCGACCATTTATGGTCCACGGCAGCCAACGGACAAGAATTATACTGCCAACTCGATTGCGGCTTTGAACCAGTGCAATTTGTTTTTGGGAATGTGGCTTATTCGATTGGTATCGGTGGTGGTATTATGGGCACGCTGAGAAGTTTTAAAAGCGGAGAAGTCGTCGAGTTCTCAGGCATGCTCAATAAGACCCGACATCTAGCCCTCGAGCGGATATCGACTGAGGCTCGAGAGGCAGGCGCTAATGCCGTATTGGGTATCCAAACGATAATCAATCCGATCAGTGGCATGCAGGAAATGCTGATGACCGGAACTGCCTCTCACCATCCCGGACTGCCGGCGTCTTTTAGCGAAACCCCGATCACAAGCGATTTAACCAACGAAGAGATGTGGAACGTCATTCATTCAGGCTATTGTCCGATTAAATTAGTCCTGGGAGTTTCTGTCTTCTCTGTCGGTTTCGCCGGTGGTGTCAAAGCCATGCTCAAGAGTTTCGTACGCGGGGAAATAAAAGAGCTGACTTACTTGATCTATCAGGCTCGCGTTCGTGCTCTCAGCATGGTGGCCGAAGATGCCACGGCCTGCGGCGGCGAAGACGTCGTCGGTGTGAAGACTTACGTCTATGACCTCGGCGGCGGTGTGATCGAACTTTTAGCGATCGGCACAGCGATCAAAAAGATGCCTAATTTAAAGCCGTCATCATTACAGTTGATTCCGCAGGCAATTATCAGAGACGTCGACACGTTCACGAATAATGTGCCCATGTTCGGAGCTATGTCTGCAGGTGCCGCTTCTTCCGGTGGCGACTGAGCCAATCAAATACCAGTCTAATCCTAAGGACCACCGATAGCTGCACCGCCAGCGGTATTAGGAACGTTGTACGTAAACGTGCAAGTTTTCATGGAATTGAAGGAAATCGGCTTGTTGTTGGTCAGAAGAGAAATCAACCATGGTTTAACTGTGCATTGTACTGCCACTGTCACGTCGCCATTGAGCGTGCCACCATAGGGAATAAGGGTCGACTCCTGGGTCAGAGTATCTGCTGGCGTAAAGACAAACGAGACAATTTTGAACTCAGACGCCATGAAGTGAGATTCGCGGTTCGTCCGCGTAATAACCGCAGCCGCTCGCTGCTGAGCCACGCGCGGATCGCTCGATGCAGCCACGCGTGCGGCCTCGCGTGTAGCTCCATCACTGACTTGAGCGACCACAACAATCATGATCAATTCAAATAATGCAAGAAATATAGGAATCATGACGATTAGTCCGGTGACCAATTCGACGCTAGAAACACCGGCTAGACGATTTCTCCGATACATCAGTTTGGATTTGGCTCAGCCTGAAGTGAAGTTAAATGCGATACCAGAATCATTATAAGTGGGGTGCACATAATTTGAACCAGCGTCGGTCAATGATGCTCGATGCTTTGCCTGGCTGAAGTAGCTCTAGCTCGTTGCGGTTGCGGTCGCGGTAGAAGATGCAGGCGCTGGACCTTGCTGGCTGAAAAGCCAGTTCCAGGTGCTGGGATCGGTGTATACGCTGTCCCAGACATCATGTCCTGTATTTGCCACCTCTGTGTAGTGGTAATTCGGGTCATTTTGCAAATCGGCAGCCACTTGTTCGTCGAAGCCGTTGGGCACTTGAGTATCGTCTGCACCATGGTATGACCACATCGGTACGTTTCCGGCCGCGAGTTCTTGTGCCGCCTGATCGGCTGGAATCGCGTAGTCATTGCCTGCCAGAGGCATGCCAGCGTCGAAGATTTGACCCTGTGTGCCGTCATATGCATTGTATTTGAGCATCGTGTCCCACGTGCCGATACCACCGAGAGAATTGCCCGTCATGTAGATTCTGGTGGGGTCGGTCGAATACTGCGATTCCACTTGTTGGAGAGCAGCTATTGCGTTGTCCTGCCCGGCTTGGTCACCGGGACTAACTCCGCCGAAATTGATCGTTTCTCCAGAGGGGTCAGCAGTTTGGTCTAGTAAAGGCATGACGACAATCGCTGGATGGTCGGTTCGGAATTCCGTTGTATTGAACCAGGGATTCACCTCATTCTCTAAATCAGGAAGGTCTGTGCCCATATCCAATTGGTGCTCGTAGAGAACGACCGGATATTTGTTCGCTGGATCGTAGTTTGCAGGCAGCAGTACCTCGTAGTTCATGCCATTGATACTCTCGTTCTGCCAAGTTCCTGGCGTGACCGCACCCTCAGATGCTGGGGGATTAACAACGCCTCCGTCGGCAACAACCGTTCCAGGAGTAGACGTCGTTGTGCCTCCCGCGGTGGAAGTGCTGCCGGATGTCGGCGGGGTGGCGGTTTGAGTTGTCGACGGAGTCGTTGATGCAGTTTCATCGCCAGTGTTGCCGGCAGTGGCCG
>CAJCHQ010000528.1 GCA_903970295.1 Bryobacterales bacterium | reverse complement strand
TGCCCCGGCTGATAGAAACCATTGTTCCAATTTCGATTGCCGCGTCCGCCGCGACCAATGAAGGTTGGTGGCATGTAGCCATAAGGTCCACCGTATCCATAACCATAGCCACCACCCATATTCATGCCGGTGGTTGTGACTGTGGTTGTCGCTTGCGAACCCCAGAAATTGATCCAGCCTGCTTTGCTTTGCCCTTTCTTTTCGATTTTGTCAGCCAATTGGCTGCCGTCCAGCTTTTGAGCGTATCGCATCTTGGGACTTAAAACCAAAAAAATCGGGGGCTGCGGCAGAATGCTGATTTGCTTGTCGCTGTTGTTTATAAATTGCAACTCGGCTCTCGTTGTCTTGACGAATTCATTCGGCTTGGAGACAACAGTCGCCCGCACCGTGACACCATTGGCGGTGATGCTCTGAATTACTTTTCCGTTGGCAATCTGCTGAGTGCAATTAGGCGAGCCGTTGAAAAAGTTGAATTCGATGTTTTGGGTGTAAGGATGTGGACTGAAGGGTTGCGTCACAGCTCCAGTTGCCTGTTTCATTCCTAATTCTTGATTGAATAACTTCTGAGCTTCCTGTGGATTGCCCGATTTTTGTGCGAGCGCTGCTAATTTGCCGGTATCGTCGGCGATGGCGCGAGTATTTGGTGTGGTTTCCCCATGGCGAATATTGATCGCCTCAAGCAACAAGTCGCTCGCGTTTTTGAATTGTCCTTGCGCGTCGTACATAGTACTGAGGTGCTCCAGGCTCTCCGCCAGATAAGCAGAACCCGGCGCCTCTTTGCGGCGGATATCGATCGCCTGTTGGCAAGCATCCATGGCCTTATCGCTCTTGCCTGTGGCTTGATAAAGCCATGATTGGTCATCGAGCACGTTGGCATATTCAAGTGGCTTACTGGCAGCATTTTTGGCAGCCAGTGAAGCCGCGCGCGTCAATTGCTTATTGGCAAGATCGAATTTTCCTTGCCAGATGTAACTTTCGCCCAAACCGTCTAAAAGGTTAACGTTTTTGTCGCCGCCGCTTGTCTCTTTGATGGCGCGTTGATAGAGCGATTCGGCCCGGGCGTAATCTTCAAACAAAACCGCCTTGTCTGCCGCCTGCTGCGTGGCGCTACCCTGGGCGGTGATGCTGCCTGTGATAGCCGGGGCATCGGCACTGGCGGCTGCCCAGGCGCCGCCCGGGCACTGTCCGGAAGGGCGTAATATGGTTGAATACTGGATTGGAAGGTCGGATACAACTTGAAATCCGGTCAGGAGAGCGAAAATACCAATCAGACGCTTTGTGAGAAAGGGTGTATTCATGCCAAGAGCACCTGGATATGTGAAAGTTGTTCGTTATTGTTTCACAAAACGCAAAGTGCCGTCAGCAGTATCTCTTGGGATGTTGCGCTCCTGAGAAAATAGGAACAGCGGGGACCGGGGGAATAGCAAGCAGTGCAGCCGGACAATTCGACTCGTAAGGATGTTCAGCAGTGTGTCACCTGTGGCACGCGCTATGGAGAAGACGAAGTTGTCTGCCCTAAGGATGGGGGACTGTTGGTTGCCGCCAAGCAAGAACCTCTGGTCGGGTCGATCATCGAAGAGAAATATGAAATTCTCGAAGTGCTGGGCGGCGGCGGCATGGGCGTCGTTTACAAAGCCAAGCACCTGTTGATGCATCGGACCGTAGCGATCAAAATGCTTTTGCCGGAAGTCGTTGCCAGCGAAATCGCCCTGGCTCGTTTTCAACAAGAGGCTCAGGCTGCGAGTTCGCTCAGCCACCCGAATATTTTGACTGTTTTCGATTTCGGTCAAACTGTTGATGGCAAGCCGTATTTGGTTATGGACTTTTTGGAAGGTCGCAGTCTCTCTCAGATTCTCGAAGACGATGGTTATTTGCCTTTGCAGCGAGCGGTGCCGATCTTCATTCAAATTTGCGCCGGGCTTGCTCACGCTCACCAGAAAGGTGTCATTCACCGCGATCTGAAACCAGCCAACATCATGCTTGTCGACTTCGAAGGTGTCGGTGATTTCGTCAAAATTGTCGACTTCGGTATCGCCAAACTTTTACCGAGGCAAGACGGTGAAGGAAAGCCAATGGAGCTCACTCATACGGGGCAGATTTTTGGCAGCCCCTTATATATGAGTCCCGAACAATGTCGCGGCATCAGTCTCGATGCCCGATCCGATATCTATTCGCTCGGCTGTGTCATGTATCGCATAGTCGCCGGTGAATCTCCATTCATGGGTCAGGATGCGCTGGAAGCAATGTTCAAGCAAGTAAACGAAAATCCGCATCCGTTTGCGACATGTTGTCCCGAGTTTGAAATCCCCGAGGCGTTTGAAGCCGTTGTCATGAAAATGTTGAAGAAGGATCCATCCGAACGTTTTCAAACCATGCTCGAGGTGCGTAAAGCGCTGGAAGAATGCGCAGGCATCAATGTTGTCTCGCCTTTTATTTTTCCCGCCCATGAAGAAACAGCTTCGCGCACTCCCAAAATTGGTGAGCTAAATAAGCAGCGGTCGACACTGAACAAATTGTTGCAGCGCGACACAACGCTGATCAAAGGTCCGGAGGAGAAGGCGGCCGAAAAAGATGGTGCCGCTCCTAGCGAAGCCGCTTCATCGGCAGATGGAGCAAACCCGGCCGGCGTAGTCGCAAATTCTGCAGCAATTGCAAATTCGGCGGCAGTTGCAAATTCCGCGGGTGATTCTAATTCTGGTGCGACCTCTGGTGCCGCTCGCGGGGGTGCCAGCAGCGCTGAGCAAGCTCTGCTCGGACAGACAATCAACCCGAATCTATCTAAAGATCCTCTCGAAAAATTACAGCCTGCGCTCATTATCGGCGGTGCCTTAGTTTTTGTTGGAGTGGCTGTCCTCGTTGCCGGACTATTGGGTAACACGGCAAAGCCTGGTGGTGGTGTTAAGGGCGGTGTGCCTGTCGCGATATCAGGAACTCCGCCAGCTAGTACCGCAAGTGGTGTCAATGCTAATGGCACTGATGGATCGAGAAGTAATAGCGGTAGCGGCACTCCTGATATGGGCAAAGTCGACGTTGCTTCGGTCATGAAACAGGCGCAAGACCTCTACGACAAGGGCGAATACAAAGAAGCTGAAAAACTGCTCGTTCCTGCTTTGAACAAGGCTCTCGGTTCTGGCGATACGGCCGACGGTTTCGTGATTCAATCGATGCTCGGACGCATTTGTCTTGCCCAATTTAAATTAGATCAGGCGCGCAGTTATCTCTACTCGATCGTCAGTTATGATGGTCCGCCGCCGAAACCTACCGACAACGAAATGGCGGAATCGCTTAACAATCTGGCGATCATCTACACTCAATCCGGTCAATATGGCAGAGCCCTGACATTCTTCAAGCGAGCTTTGACACTGAAACAGAAGATGGATCCTCAGCATGCCAACGTCGCCGGCACCTTGTCCGGCATGGGCAATTTGGAATTGCGCCAGGGTCATTATAAGGAGGCGCTCAATTATTTGCTGCAAGCGAAGACGCTAACGCTAAAGACTAACGGTCCCGATCATCCCGATACGGCCAAGATCCTGAATGACCTCGGTCAGGCTTATCAATTACTTGGCAAATTGTCTGAGGCTGATACATATTACAAGCAGGCCTATGCCATAAGGCAGAAGAGCCTCAGCCCTGGAGACCCGGCCCTGGCCGATAGTCAAATGGTGATGGGAGCGTTGGCTTTCCGCAAAGCCGATTATTCTAGTTCCGAGCAATTGTTCAAGCAGGCGCTGGACATTGATACCAAGGCACTCGGATCCGACAATCAAGTAGTGGGCGAAATCTACTTTGTGCTCGGCGTCCTCTACGACAAGCAAGGAAAGCTCGACCTGGCAGTCGATAACTACCGCAAATCACTAGACATTCGCAATAAAGTCTTAGACTCCGGCGACCCAAAGCTCAAGCGCACTAAAGATTTACTGAAGAGCGCTGAGAAGAAATTGAGTCGCCGGCACTAACTAATTCACGGCACTAACTAAGTCATTGGCATTGACCAGTTCGTCGAACTGACTACGTTGCTAGTTAGGCGTGATCGTATGAGCGAAGACGTTCTCAGTCATCAAGGCACGACGTTTTTCCAGATAGCCGAGAACGCAGTCTACGAATGTTGCGTGACTCCACGTCAAAGGCGAAACTGAGAGAGGCGCATTCGAGAACGGATGCACTTGCTCAGCCAGAGCGCCCGATGGCAAGGCATGATCTGCTACCCACTCGAGGATCTGTACTGCGTCGCGCAGTCCTTCCTGTGAACGCGCGCTGGCGATGTCGTATTGCGCCAACCACATGGTGCATATGAACCATGGATTACCTGGCACTTTATCCAGATCGTCGTGGGCAACCTGATGGTAGTAGTCGTTCTGATATCGAGCGCAACCACCGACGTCGGTCTTGACCCAGAGCTTGTCTTTGATCGCTTGCATTGTCGCTTTCACTTTGGGATCGCGCGCAGGCAAACCGGCGAAGGCAAAGCAGCTATACATAGCTGCGTCTACAGTCATGTCGAGGTCATATCCGGTCTCTGTGCGTGTAGCCATGCGACAGAAGCGTTTGTCTTTTTCGCTCCACAGATATTTGATCATTGCTTGTTGAATTTCTTCGGCCGCTTCTTCATAGATGCGGTGTCTGTCTAATTCACCAAGTGCATGACAGAAGTTGGCAGCCGCTTGCAGTCCGGCGATCACGCTGGAAACAGTGAACAGATGCATGCCATATCTTTCTTCCCAAAGATCATACGATGGAAGAGGCAATTTGGTTTCGGGATCGCGGAAGCGTACGAGGAAATCTCCGGCTTTCATGATCAATCCCTGGAACATGTCTTTCATGAAACCGACGTTTCTGAATTTTTTGAAGTGCTCCCAGAGAGACCACAGAACCAGCGCTGTTTCGTCTTCTTGAATCGGCAATTCTTGCTTGCCGTTCACCATCCACGGATGCCAGCTCGATGCAAGCGATTTGTCTGGATTGTACTTGTGCAACAAATAGCCTTCGTCCGTCATCACCTCGGCGCAGAAAGTGAAGAAGTTCTGTGCCAGATCGCGATAGCCAGCTCTAGTGAGAGCATGTGCGACTAATGCACCATCGCGCGGCCACATATATGAATAGGTGTCGCGAGCAAATTGGGCAATATCGTGATCGTTGGCAGCAATGATCGCACCGCCTTCGTCAATTTGCGTTCTGATGATGAGCAAACTGCGCTTGAACAGATCGACAACATTCTGGGGCAAGTTGAGGAAATCGATGTGCTCGGGATTAACCCAGAGACGCCAGTAATTTTGGTTACGCGGTACGAAGTAATCAGCACCTTTTTCACGCACCAGATTATCAAGCTTGATCACATCATCGTATCTTTCGCCGAAAGCCAGCCAGTAATGGGCTGTTTCTTTTTGACCGGCCGACACATGCAAATGAATGCCAACTGTGGAATCGACTGAACCTTGAGCGATCCCATTGCAACCGAGCTCGCCGTCCTCTGCATCGCGCCATGTGCCTTCACTGCCGTTGACTTCTTTATTGCCGATCGACCAGTGCTGGATACCGGTGCTTTTCTCGGTCGATCCGTTGACGAGGAACCAACGCTTTTTCTTGTAGTGAATGATTGAAGTAGAACGCGGATCATAGAATGCTGTATCGCCGACTTCGGATTCTGAGATGTGAAAATCTTGATGGAAGAACAAACGCACGTCGCGATCTTTGTTGCTCAAGTCAGTGACATGAATTTCACGCACGAAGATGTCGTGATAATAATCGACGAGATCGTGAATGCGAATATCGAGTTGCAGTTGCGGGTGATTCACCTGCACATCGGTAACTAGCGATTCTTTCGAGTAATGGCGGCGAATGTCCCAACCAGCGCCCATCCAGGCGAATTTGCCGTCGACCCAGACGCCGAATTGGTTGACGTGACCAATGGTCTGATTCTCTTGCCCGACGTGCGGATAGTAGATGTCCCTGATGCGGTACTCAGTATCAAAATTGATCAGTACCCGCCCATT
>CAJCHQ010000527.1 GCA_903970295.1 Bryobacterales bacterium | reverse complement strand
GCGATGGTTGAGACAAAAGTTGGAATCAGATCCTAAAAATCCGCAGTTTTTGGAAACCGTGCATCGCTCGGGTTATCGGTTCAATCAGCCAGTCTAGAGAAATATTTTTGTTGAGGAGCAAGCGTTGAAGGCAGAGGCAGTAACATTATTCAAAGAAGACGTGCTGGCATTGGGGCAGATGGTGGCGCGAATGGTGGCAGAAATGGCCCGCATGCTGCGCAAAGATAAAAGTGCCGATCTGGAGTTGATCGAGAACGAAGAGAAGGCGATCAACCAGCTTTATCAGCAGATTGAAGAAAATTGCCTCGAGTTGCTTTTGGAAAAGGATTTGCTTGTCGCCAAAGATATACGAACATTGGTCGGGTCGACGATCATCGCTGCCAAATTCGAGCGCATGGCCGATCATGCTAATCGCGTCGCCCGCACTGCCTCGTGGGCGAGAGAAGATGACATCGACGTGCCCCAAGAACTGCCGGTAATGGCAGATGCGATTCACAAAATGATGCAAGACGTTTTGTACAGTTTCCTCACAGATGCTTCCGATAAGGCGGAAGAGATTTTGCATCGTGACAGTGAAATCGACTATCTCGATGCTGTTCTCTCTAAGCGGTTGCTTTCAGATTTGGGCGAGCAAGATCAAGAGAAAGCCCAGATGCGCGCTCAATTCTTGTTTTGCACGCGCTTCCTCGAACGTATGGGCGACCTGTGCACTTCTGTCGCCAAAAGAACCTATTTTATTTCTACCGGTAGGCGCTTGAAACCGGAAAGTTCGAATTTCGCTTCTACGCCCTGATCTGCATGGTGATTTGGCAATGCCCGTTTTGATTCTTGCTGGTGACGAGGATTTCGAATTAGGCAGACGCGTACAAGCTCTGCGTGAAAAATTGCTCGACCCTGCCTGGGCCAGTGTCAATTTTTTGCGCCTGGATAATCCGGGAATAAGTGATATTTGCGATGCGGCAGCGCAGCTTCCCTTCGGTCCGGGCAACAAAGTCGTGTTGATAGATCGTTGCGATCTTTTCACCAAAAAGCGCGGCAAAGGAGGAGCGGTCGAAGAAGCGATCGAGTCAAAACCTGGCAAGAAAGAAAAGGGCAAAGACAAAACCGATCAGCTCGACCTTTTCGAACAAGCACTGAGCTCGGTGGCAGCCAATACATTCTTGATTTTCAGTTGTCCTTACAATTTCGACAGCACATTGAAAACAGCTAAGGCTGTCGCAGCCATAAAAGAAGTGCAATTCGAGAAATTTGAGAAAGAACGTTATTTTGTCGGTAGCAGCAATCCGAAATTAGAGACCTGGTGTCGAAAAGAAGCTAAGCGTCATGGTGCCACGATCGAAGACGAAGCGATCGGATATCTTCTGGACGGATTGGAGGCAGACTTGAGGTCCATCTCGAGCGAATTAGCCAAAGCGGCAACATACATATTGCCGAAAACTCACATTACCCTTCCGGTTGTCGAGGAGCTAACACCATTTCATTCACACGTGTTCGTACTGGCTGAAAAGTGGATCAGCGGTCGTCAATCCGAGGCCCACGATAGTCTGCGCGAATTGTTATCACGTCAAAGCGGCATGCCGATTATTGCCATGTTGCAAACAATGCTCAGCAATTGGATTCGGATCAAATTCCTGGCTGAGAAATTTAATAGTGAGTTACCCCCGGCAGCCGGGGTCAAGCGCAGAGAATTGCCTGTGCCTGAGTTGGCTAAGCGCATCTCCGCCGTGACCAGGGCGAGAGACTTTATGATCGAAAAGGATTTGAAGCGGATCGGCAAAGAAACCTCTTTATCTTTGACTGCCAAGAAGATTGAGTTGACGCGCCTCGAGCACCTCGTGAAAACCGGTCAAATCCCGGAGTCGCACGCCCTCGAGTTATTGGTTCTGATGAAATAAGAGCCAGCTGTTAAACAATCCGGTAAAAATCCGGACTGGGGCTAAAGCAAAACTATAATTTGCTGGTCGGGTCGTAAGTGCGGCCTGGAGGAGGGTTCTCTTGAAAATCGCAGTCTGTGTTAAAGCGGTACCGGATACCGAAAGTAGAATCTCCGTTGCTGGAGACAAGCAAAATATCGAATTGACCGGCATTAAGTTCATCACCAGTCCATACGACGAATTTGCCGTCGAAGAGGCGATTCGCTTGAAGGAAAAGAATGGTGGTGAAACGGTGGCTTTCTCATTGGGTGGCGATGAAGCGACAGATGTCCTGAGAGACACTATGGCCCGAGGTATCGACAGCGCTGTGCATTTGAAAGATGCAGACTTCGCTCATGCTGATCCTTTAACGACAGCGAAAGCTCTAGCCGCTGCCATTAAAGATGGTGGCTTCGATTTGATCCTCTGCGGACAGCAAGGTGTGGGCGGCGACAACAATCAAGTGCCTTCTATGCTGGCTGAATTTCTCGATGTACCGCAGGCAACCGTGGTAGTGAAATTGGAAGTGACTGGTGACAAATTTCGAGCCGAGCGCGAAATCGAAGGTGCTCATGAGTTTGTCGAAGGCATTTTGCCGGCTGTAGTGAGCGCGCAAAAAGGTTTGAACGAGCCTCGCTACCCTTCAATCAAGGGTGTCATGGCTGCTCGCCGCAAAGAGATCGTCGTTAAAGATGCAGCCGCGCTCAACCTCAAAGAGCAGGCATCGGTTCGCAAAGTACGCATCAAAGAGATGTCATTGCCGCCCGAGCGGCCATCTGGCAAGCGCATCGAAGGCGATGCCGACGTCCAGGCGAAGACTCTGGTTCAGCTTCTCCGCCAAGAAGCACAAGTAATTTAGTCGAAAAACCGCGCAGCGACTGTTGAACGCCGGCGCACAGGAGAATAACAAAAATGGCACAGGGAATATTGGTTTTCATAGAACAGCGCGGCGGTCAATTGCGCAAAGCCAGTCTAGAAGCACTTTCTGAAGCTGTCCGCCAGTCTGGTGGCGAAGCCGTGAGTGCGGTTCTGGTCGGTGAAAATGTGAAAGGACTGACGGACGCGATCGCAAAACATGGCGCCAGTAAAATTTTCGTCGCAGATAATTCCGACTTCGCGCAATATTCAACAGAAGGCTACGCGGCGGCAGTGACCGCTGCCGTGAAAAAAGCCGATCCTTCTTATGTTTTTGCTGCTAATACATCTATGGCCAAAGACCTCATGCCACGAGTCGCGGCGCGCTGCGACGCACCTTGCGTCAGTGATGTCGTCGAGTTTTCTAAAGCCGATGGCAAATTGCTCGTCAAGAAACCGCTCTATTCGAGCAAGACTCACGGCACTTTCGAATTCGATTCTCCACTGGCTTTCGTCACTTTGAGAGCCAATGTCTTTGCGGCGCAAGAAAGTGTAAAACAGGGAACCGTCGAAGATCTGGCAGTGACCGCCGACAAGATCCGGGCTAAAGTTGTGGAAACACACGTTGCCGAAGGACAGAAAGTCGAATTGAGCGAAGCTTCAATCATCGTTTCTGGTGGTCGCGGTATCAAAGGCCCAGAAAATTGGGGAGTTCTGCAAGACCTTTGCGATGTGCTCGGCGCCGCGCTCGGTGCCTCGCGCGCCGTTGTCGATGCCGGCTGGATCGATCACGGTCATCAAGTCGGCCAGACGGGTAAGACAGTCAGTCCGCAACTCTATATCGCTTGTGGTATTTCGGGAGCGATCCAGCATTTGGCTGGAATGTCGTCTTCGAAAGTGATCGTCGCAATCGACAAAAATCCCGATGCACCGATTTTCAAAGTTGCCAATTACGCAGTCGTCGGCGATGTTCTTGAGATCGTGCCGAAAGTGACGGCTGAAGTGCGCAAATTGCATGAAAATAACTAAACAGTGGCGACAAAAGCAGTCTCGAACCGTCACTGACTTCGTT
The DNA here is from genome assembly GCA_903970295.1 of Bryobacterales bacterium. The sequence continues at coordinate 2,503 of CAJCHQ010000527.1, read as the reverse complement.
TAGGACTGTGGATGAAACCCGATCGATCGGGCATAAGTCTTGTGGAAACTGACTTCAGGCAATTGCATGAGTGGACGATCTGAGAACTGGCGAGTCATTGCTGAGTTCATTGTGAGGAGAAAATATCTCCGGGGCAAAGCTTGCGCTTATCGTGTGGCAGCCGCTCTCGCTTTACTTCTGGGTGTCAACTATATGTGTGCCTCGAGGGCATCTGCTGAAGTTGAGCGGGACGACAACAGTCGCGATCTGGCTCAGAGCGGCGTACCTTTATATGAATGGAAAGATTCGTCGGTTTCGGAACCGAAGGCGATTGTCGTGGCTATTCATGGAGCTGCTCAACAAGGGGCGGCGCTGGAAGCTTTTGCTCGACGATTAGCGGCGTTGGGTTATCTGGTTGTCGCTCCAGATTTGCGCGGTGGCGGCCGCTGGCGCACGCTACCCGAACAACACAAAGCTATGGGGGGCGCCTACGGCGAGTTTCTCAAGAGCTGCTCCGATCTCGAAACAATTCTGGATATCTTGAGGCAAGAACATAAAAAGTCCCAAATTTTTTGTGTCGGTGAAAGTGCTGGCGCCACAGTGGTACTAACAGCAGTGAATCAGAATTCTTCCCGCGTCAAAGGTCTCGTCTTATGTGCTTCTGGTTGTGAACCGCATTTGCATAACCCTGCCAACATGGGAGCTGGCTTTATAGGCAAGCTCATGAAGATCGACAAACCCGTCGATATGTCTAATTACATCACTCGTTACTCGTCTGACGATCATCGAGTCGGTCAGGAAATGGTGGCCGATCCACTTTCTCGGAATAGCTTGTCGGCGATCGATTTGATCGGTACTCTCAATTTTATTTCGCAAGCGCCGAACCTGGCGCACGAAGTACCCAAGTCGATTCCGGTCCTTGTCATGCAGGGTCAAGAAGATCAAATCGTCAACGCTAATTCAGCCAATAAAGTTTTTTCAGCTTTCAAAACTTCTGACAAAAATATATTGATGTTGCCCGGGTGCGGTCATGTTTTGATCGGCACTACTTTTTTGAAGTCTGAAGTCTACAACCCGATTGCCCGCTGGCTAGCCGGTCATGGTGGGCTGCCCGTGGGCAATACGCTCAACGAAAATTAGCCGTATTTCGTTTCGACATAACGATTGACCATGGCGATGAAGTCCGAAGTCAATGTCGGCCCCGAAAGTGTAGTCACGTGCTGACCGTCGACATAGACTGGAGCGCGCGGCTCTTCGCCTGTGCCTGGCAGCGAGATGCCGATATCGGCATGTTTCGACTCTCCGGGACCGTTGACGATGCATCCCATCACAGCCACTTTCAATTCCTCGACACCAGGATATTTTTCTTGCCAGACTAACTTTTCAGCTGCAAGATGTTGCTCGATCTGTTGAGCCAATTCCTGAAAAACAGTGCTGGTGGTACGCCCGCATCCTGGACAGGCTGTCACTCTGGGCAGAAATGATCGCAGCCCGAGTGCTTGCAAAATTTGTTGGCAGATGTCGACCTCTTCAGTGCGGCTCGCTCCTGGTTTTGGTGTCAAACTGACGCGAATCGTATCGCCTATTCCCTCAGCCAACAAAACTGAAAGCGCTGCTGCCGAGGAAACCACTCCTTTGTTGCCCATGCCGGCCTCGGTCAGACCCAGGTGTAGAGCGTAATCGCAACGGCTGGCGAGAGACCTGTAAACGTCGATCAAATCGGGCACTTCAGAAACTTTAGCGCTGAGCACTAATTTGTCTTTGCTCATGCCGTATTTTTCGGCCAATTGGGCCGATTGCAGGGCACTTTCGACAATGGCGTCGATTAGAACAGCATGCGCTTCACGAGGCTCTTTCAAAAGAGCATTTTCGTCCATCATCGTCTTCAAGAGGTCTTGATCGAGTGAGCCCCAGTTGACACCGATGCGCACTGGCTTATCCCACTTCAAGGCGGCGTCGATCATCAATTTGAAGTTATTGTCATGACGATCACCGCGACCGACGTTGCCGGGATTGATTCTGTACTTAGCCAGCAAGCGGGCGCAGTCCGGATATTCGCTCAGCAAAAGATGCCCGTTGTAGTGAAAATCACCGACTAAAGGCACAGGTGCATTCTCTTTTTCTAGCCACGTGACAATTTTAGGTACAGCCGCAGCTGCTTCTTTTGTATTAACCGTAATGCGCACGATTTCGGAGCCGGCTTCCCATAGTTCCTTGACCTGTTTGGCAGTGGCTTCTGCATCCTCAGTCGGCGTATTCGTCATCGATTGTACGAGAACGGGAACGTCCCCGCCCAAGACCTGGTTGCCGATCAGGACTTGATGAGATTTTCTGCGCTTAAACCAAGTCATGTTATTTTAGACTCTAGCTGTGTGTCTACTAAATTCTAGAGGATTTGCGATTAACTTGAGCGTTGGGCCAAGAAACGTGCCATTAACTGCCTGCGCGGTTGAGTCCTCAACGGCTCTGATGTTAGGATGCGGTGATGACCTACGTCATCCTTATAGTGGCGGCTCTGCTTTGC
>CAJCHQ010000526.1 GCA_903970295.1 Bryobacterales bacterium | reverse complement strand
ATTATCAGCGTCAATGCCATTGTCAGCCTCACTGCCATTGCCATTGTCAGCCTCACTGCCATTGCCATTGTCAGCCTCACTGCCATTGCCATTGTCAGCCTCACTGCCAATGCCAATGTTATTGTCAGCCTCACTGCCATTGCCATTGTCAGCGTCAATGCCAATGTCAGCGTCAATGCCATCGTCGATTTCTGACCAGCCGACGAATAGCGCACCATATAAGGTGCCGCTTGCCGGGCTCACGAACGGTCGGTCTTCCGCAGCCACTTCGGTCATCGATGGCGCGGCTGATTCTAATTCTGGCGAGCCGACATTGAAATTGGCAGCGACCGGCTCATTGCCAATCAAAACAACACCCGCGAGCGGGCAAAGCCCAACATTTTCCGATCAAGCCCAGCTTCGAGGGCCGCAATCGCAGCCTCCCGCAACGATTCCGACGACAACTCCGACGACGACTCCAGCTCAATCCTCGGGTCAGTCTTCAACCCAGTCTCAAGCTCAATCTCCAACCCAAGCTCAATCTTCGACCCAATCTCAATCTTCGACCCAATCTCAATCTCCGACTCAATCTCCGATTACACTTCCGCAGAGCACTAAGCGTGGTGTCATCCAAAAACTAAAGTGGGACAGTGGCGAAACGCCAGTACCAACAAAACCGGGATTCAAAAACGAGCTGACACCCGGACCGAGCGCTCCCGAACAAGAGATCGATCACGCGGCGGAAGCGGGCACACCATTGAAAATTCGCATCGTGCTAAACGAGTCTCTACTCAATAGTCCGCGTGTTGCCGCTGTTAGAGCACAGCTCGGCATACAGAAAGCCCTATACGCAGCTGCTACGCAAATGCCTGATCCTGTGCTTTTTCGCGATGAGGGGGCATTGGCTGAAGGTGTGCGTCGTATTGGTCCCCAGATTACTTACGAGCCGCCCTGGAAACTCGCGTTTCGATTGCTAGCGGCAAAAAATCAAGTGCAAGAAACCAAGCAAGAGATTCTCAATACCTTATGGCAGTTCCGGAATGATGTTCGCCGCGGTTACACAGAGGTTGTGGTGGCACAAGAAACCTATGACACCCTGCACGATTTGGCGAACCTCGCTCGCCGACTGCAAGATGTTTCTTCAAAGCGCTTTCAGGCGGGCGATGTGCCTGAACTTGATGTGCTCAAGGCTCGCTTAGCCACATCTCAAGCCGATATCGATGCTGCTCAGGGTGGCATGAGAGTAACTCGATCTCGCCAACAGCTGAACGTAATTATGGGCAGGCAATTTTCACAGCCGATTTCTGCACCGCGATTGCCGGCGTTTGAAGCGAAGCAGGAAAAAAGCGAATTGCTGCCGGACTACACAATTCCTGTGCCACCAGTCACTGACTTCATCGCCGAAGCAATGGAAAACAGGCTTGATCTAAAAATCAATAATGCACAGATCAAGCTGGCTCGTTCCCAGCTCATGAACGCAGCCGGCAATATCCTTCCCAATCCAATTCTGGCCTATGGCAGTTCAACAGAAACCAACTTACCTTCAGGTCCGAAGTTGAATGGACTTTTTGTCACTTTGAACGCTGAAGTTCCGCTCTACACGTTTTCGCAGGGAGACATCGCCAGACTGAAAGCGACGATAAAACAATTTCAATTGCAAGATCGAGCAATTCGCAATCAAATCGTTGCCGATGTGACATCTGCGTATAACAATTTGGTAACCGCACGCAATCGGATCAGAACATATCAGGATCACGTTCTTGCTGATTCGGCAGAGGTGGCGCGCCTGGCCAGGCGAAGTTACGAAGTCGGTCAATCTGACATCACTGCTACACTGGCGGCACAGCAGGCTAATTTTCAAGTGAGGCAAGCTTATCTTGATGCGGTTTCAGCGTATCAATCGTCTTACACAGATCTCGAACAAGCGATTGGCGAGCCAATCGAATAGTAAAAATAAGTGAGGGCTGAATGGAGCAGACTAGCAAAATGAGAATAGGAAATTACTTCATGACCGCTGTCTTGGTCTTTCTCCTCTGGTCACAGGCACTCTCTGCGTTAGCTGCAGCAGTGAGCTTCTCGCCCAACGCGAACACAAACGGCGGCAACATTATTGGTCGCATACCAATGACTAAGTTAGGTAGTCTCAAGCTGCCACGAGGGCGCGCCTACTTCAAATCAAATGAATTGGAAGTGACGGCGGTTCCCGAATACCAATTTGATCGCACTCTCGTGCTTTCCGGTCCTATTCTCAAATGTTGGTCGTCCATTGACGGAACGGTCGCATCCGTAAACGGAATCGTCTATTTTCAGGATGGCGATTGGTTGAAATATATAGATGAAAACGTGCCTGATAAAGTGATTACCGCTAACAACGTTTACACCGGGCAGATCACTGGTTTGAAGAACGGTACTCTGGAAATTACTCCCGAAGGCAGTCAGACCCCCGTGAGCGTTTCTATAGCGGATCTGCAGGACGTATCTTCGCCGCGCGCTTATCGATTCGCGGTACCGGTCAACGCCTTTCTGGCTGTTCCGCAGGGGCAACCCTTTGAAGGCGAGTCAACCGATGTGAGTATGAGGGCCAGTTCCAAGATCATTGCCATGTCAGCGGTCAAGCGTGATCCATTGATGCAAGGCGATGGCGATGTCAGCAAAAACAAGCTGATCGCGCTTTGGGCCGGGTTAACGACGGTGCAAGCTCTCCAATTTTTGCCGTTTGCCATACTGGAAGGACCGATGCGTCGAGATCTGGTGCGGCAATACCACTCGCGCATGCAGCAGTCAGAAATTCAATCCAATACGGCGACGACTACTTTGTATCAAATCAGTCCGAATGCTCCTGGCGCTGTCCCGTAGGTTAGGCACTGCCGGCGCGGCTGCTGTCGACTCAGGAGGAATTTCCACATTTTTCACCCGCGGCTGACATCCCTTTTTCGGTTGGGTGAAATTGCCACAGATTCCTCCCGATCCGCTATCCCACCACCGTCGACTACGGTTTTCGAACTCGGGTGAAATTTCCACAGATTCCTCCCAACCTGATTGCCCCGTTTTCGGCCACTCAGATCGCCGAAAATCTGTCCAAAAAATTTCTGACAGGGATATATGCACGTCTGTAGCCGCAAGTACCTTTAATGACCACGGGCACGAACCCGTGACAGCTTGGCAGCAAAATTGGTGGGAAAGACCATTATCGGCTATAGTTCTTAGACGGAAGCGCAGGACAGGTTCTTGCCCGTGGGAATGTCAATCGAATGAACTCTAAGGAAAGTAAGGCATTCTTGCGAGGGGAGATGAATTTCACTCCTCAGCGCATGATGCGTTATATTCGCTCGCGGGCGCGCCTCGCCACCGATGAAGACATCGAAGACATTCTGCAGAACGCGCTTATTCTTGTTTCGCAGCACTTTGATCCCAGTCATCCCGAGGCCAATCTATCTTTATATTGTTTGGGTGCCTGCAACAAAGCGATCGCCCAAAATCTCGAGCGTTATCACAAAGTGGTTCTGAAAAAGCGCGACGCCGTGGTCGAAAGACCGGTTCAAGCAAGCGTTGCCTCGGAAGAGGAGCGCAGCTTCGAAGGACATTCGGTTACGGTCAAGAACTACACGGCCGGAAAGTCTTTTACCGAGCAGCCAAGCGGGACCTCCCAGTGGCGCACGACCTCTCTTGACTCGATGTTCGATGAAGAAGACGGGCGTTCGGCCGAAGACCTTTTCGGCTGGGAATACAATGTTTTGGGCTCCGGCTCCCAGAGTCATGACCCGGCTGACAAAGCCTTAATGAACGACCTGATTGCCCAGATTTTGGCTGAGCTGCCCGAGCAAATCCACCGCACCTGCTTCCTTTTGAAGTATGTCGAGGGATATAAAAGAGAAGATTTGATTTCATGTCTAAAAATGGAACCCAAGAGTATAGATACTGTCGACAAAAGAATTGTCCGAACGCTGAAAGCGTTTAAAGAAAAAATGGACAAGGACGAGGCTCGTATCTAGGAGAAAGTCATGAATACCCTCAACGAAAAGCTAGCGAAAATCCTCTCAATCGGCAATGAAGAAGAATGTGCTAAGTCATTCCAAGCCTTTTGCCATGAGCATTCTCGCGAGTTGCCCCTGCCTGGTGAGAACAAGCAGTTCGACAAGGCGATGTGGGCGGCGTCGAAGTTCATGAATCTCTCCAAGAAGGATGAAAGCATTGCCGATCGCGTTGCTGCCAAACTCAGAGGTGAAAAGGCAGCAGATGTGAAACAAGTTGTGCTCAACCTGCGCGATCTCGTCGGCAGTTCAAAGCAGGCTGCGATAGACACGTGGCAAGATATGCTCGCCACTATGTCCTGGCAGCAAATGGTGCCGGCAGGTGCCATGCGCGGGGTCGGAACTCAATTGGTTTCGCTTGGCACTTTCCAAAAACAAGTTGACGATGTGAGTATTCAGGTAAATCTCGGCTGGCATGTTGATAAGGACCAACTGCGAGTGCTGGCGCAAGCCAAGGGTTCCGACCAGGAAGCGATGAGCGATGTGGAGGTCCGCATCACCGAAGCCGAAGGTGACGTAGTGTTCTCCCGCAAGACGAATGAAGATGGTTCAGTCGTGGCTCCGAGCGTTCCGGTCAAACCGGGGAATTACAAAATCCAGGTGTTGTGGCTGGATAGTATGATCGAAACTCCGTTTTTCCGGGTCTAACTCGAATTCGGCATTCTTTTGCCACTTTTCTCACAAGTTAAAGGCGCAGGCTGTCACCTCAACGGGTGGCAGCTTTCATTTGTTAGACTGTTCAGGATATTGGTAGCTATGGGGCGCGGTGTGACAACTCAGGAATCTGGCGGCAACATCCCCAGCAACGACGAAAACAAACGCGTCGACGAAAACAAACGCGTCGACGAAAACACCCGCGTCGACAAAAATAAAAGTGTGGGCGAATTCAAAAGCGAAGCCCTATTGTCTGTCGTGGTGCGCGTTCATCAAAAAGCGAATTTGAAATATTTCGACGAAGCGCTTTTTTCCCTGTCCGTGCAGCAATACGAGCCCCTGGAAGTTTTAATCGTCGGTGATGGTAACCAGCTCACCGACCTGGAAAATTGTGCGCAACTTCAGCCATGGACAAGCAAAATGAGCTGGAAAGTTGTTCTAAGCGATTGCACGAGTGCTGCTGATACTCGCTCCGCCAAGCTGAATCAGGGGATTCACAGCGCTTCCGGGCGCTATCTTGCTTTTCTCGATTACGATGACGTTGTCTATCAGCATTGCTATCAGCATCTTATCGATCGATTGCAACAAGGTACTGCTGCTCTTGCCGCCGGCGGCTCGCGCATGGCCGTGCGCGACAGCACTACCGGTTTCATCTCGTCGAAGCAAGCGCAGCGACATGTGAACGTGACTAAGGCTGATCTCTGGCATGAAAATATGCTTTCAATTCATAGTTTCGTCATCGATCGAAAAAGAATTGTCGGTGACATTATCGTTGACGAGTCGATGGAAAGGCTGGAAGATTACCACCTACTTCTGAACCTTTCGCAAAACAATGAGTTTGACTTATCTTTGCTCAGCGAGCCGGTTTGCGAATATCGTGTCACTAGTACTCACGGCTCGGGCACTGCTGCATACATAGCAGCACAGAATGAGGCTGAACAGAGAAAGTGGAATCAAGCCCTCGAAAAAATCCGCGATTGGAAATCGACGCAGTCAGGCGTCATTGAAATTTCGGTAATCGATCAGTTGGTTAAACAAAAACGCGAATTGGAATCCGAATTGGCTCGCTTAAATGCTGTCGCCTCCGAGAGCGCCGAGCTGGCAGGACAAATGCAGGGTTGGAAAAACTCGGCCGAGGAATTGGCTCAAAAATGCGATTCACTAGGGGCAGAATTGAAAAGGCGTCCTTATGCCATGACTAGGCGACTTATGGGTTTGGGCGCTCCGTTAATGCGCGTGTACCGAAAGTTTCGCTAGGCTTTTGTTCTCGCTGTTTCGAATATCAGTGGAGCGAAGGCATCAATCGCTTATATTTCTCGACCATGTCTTTGTCGTCAAATTCCGCCCTGACTGTGGCGAATGCGCGTTCCCCCAGCTGTTTTCGCAATTCTGAGTTCTGATGCAGCTCGAGAATAGCGTCGCAGAACGACCGCAAATTTCCAGCTTCGACCAGTAGACCGTTTTCGCGGTCCCTCACCATAATCGGAATGGAGGCAACGCGGGAAGCAACTACCGGCTTTCCGTAGAGTTGCGAGTGCAGTACAACCAATGGTTGCCCATCGGTAACGGATGTGACAACAACGAGATCGGATGCCGAAACTAACGGATCGATCGCGTCGACAAATCCCGGGAAATATATTTTTTCCTGAACGCCTAAATCCTGCATCAACTTAAGGACTGCGTTTCTTTCTGGTCCGTCGCCGACCATGCAAAAATAGAAATCTTGTTGGTCGCTGAGTTCCTTAACAATACGCACAAACATTCCCGGATCTTTTTCGGGAGAAAGCCGGCCAAAAAATGAAACAACAAATTTGCCACGCGCAGCTTCTGGCAAATGGCTTTTACCCAAGGTTATTGTTTCATCGAATGCGGTCTTTGTCGGAATGGCAATGCCGTGAGGTATCACATGTACTTTGTGCTTTGCCTTTAAATTTGAAGACAACAAATCAAATAGAGTTTGTGAAGGCACTATCGTTGCGTCAATGTAATCATGGAGTTTTTGATTGCTGACCACGTGTTTGCTATCGGCAAATAATTGATCGATGATAGTGATTTTGGGATAACGACGTTTGATTTCCGGAAGCAGGTCGTAGCCCATAGTGCTGCCGACCAAAAAAATTGTTCCGTATTCCCCTTTCTCTAGCTTGGACCACAGCAGCTGGTGGCGTTCTTCTTCACTGTTCGCCAGGGAAGGAAGGTCGTCAACCGAGCAGCCAATAGCGGCGAGGGCTTCCTTGCGGTCTCCCATATTTGCTAATTGTTCGCGTGTTGTGACTGCGTCGAATTGATAATCGGAAGACCCATTGATCAAGCTGGAAAACAGAGTCTGGACGCCGCCCACCGGCATCCATGGAAAAATGAGTAGCACTTTCTCGGGACGAGAACGCAGCGCGGGTTGACTGTCCGGCTCGGAGAGGGGCTTGGATCTAAGTGAGTGAGAATTCGAATCCGCGTCAGAATTCGAATCCGCGTGAGAATTCGAATCCGCGTCAGTATTCGAGATGTGTGGCGTAGACAAAGTCTGCGCGCGGTTGCCGCCGAGTAGTTTCTTGAGAAAGTTCATCGAAATAACGCTTGGTGATGGGCAAGACCTTTGATCATCCACGATCAGTTGGTGATTTCCGATTATATTAGCATCTGCATTCATAGCTTATTTCAGTTCGTTTCGAACTGCGAAACTTGGTTGTTTCTTCGTTTACCCATGCGTTACACTGATCGATTCGTATTGCTTGAGTCAATTGTACTTATGTTAAATATGCCCGTAAAAACTGAACAGAAGATAATTCGCATACTGAGATTGAGAGTGGTCGACAAGCCAGGCTTCCTCGGCAAGATTGCGACGAGGCTCGGCGAGCTGCACGCTAATATTGGCGAAATCACGATCTCGTCCCAAGGTCCCGATTATATTTTGCGAGATATCAGTTTGCAGCTGGAAGATGACGCACACCTCAACGCCGTGATTGCCGGTGTCGAGCAAATCGATGGCGTGCAGTTCGAGGCTTTGATCGATCCCGTACAGATGGTGCACGAAGGCGGCAAGATCGAAGTGCGCAGCAAGGTCAAAGTCGAGACATTAGCCGAGCTGAGGAAAATCTATACGCCGGGTGTCGCTCAAATCTGCAAGTTAATTCAAAAGGATGCTTCTCTCAGCCGCCTCTATACCAGTATTCCGAATACGGTCGCGGTAGTGACGAACGGTTCAGCCATCCTGGGATTGGGCAATATTGGTCCAGTGGCTGGCATGCCTGTAATGGAAGGCAAAGCCGTGTTGTATGAACAATTAGTGGGGATTAGTGCGGTTCCTATATTGATCGATTCGCGCGATGTAAATTTCATCGTCAACACCGTCAAAGGAATTGCCCCCACCTTTGGTGCTATTCATCTCGAGGATTTTGCAGCGCCTGAATGTTTCGAGATCGAAAAGAGATTGCAGGATGAACTGACAATTCCGGTTTTGCACGACGACCAGCACGCTACTGCTGTGGTGGTACTCGCTGCCTTAATGACGATCACGCAGCGGATGGGCATTGATCTGCCGACCCGTAGCGTCGGAATCATCGGACTTGGTGCGGCTGGTGCTGGGATTGGACAGCTGCTCAAAGCTTACGGAGTGCACAAGCTTTTAGGCGCCGACCTGCGTCAGGAAGCGCTTGATCGCTTTCAAGAGCAGGGCGGCGAACCAACCAATCTCAACGGT
>CAJCHQ010000525.1 GCA_903970295.1 Bryobacterales bacterium | reverse complement strand
AGGCACCCAGTGGGAAACAACCGGACATCCAATTCTCGTACCAGGCAGCAATAAGAGCTGGAGCTATATCCTGAGACCGCTGCCAGGTGCTGTGAAGAGCGGCTATTCAGTGAATCACGGCGCCGGTCGCCGCATGTCTCGCGCACAGGCAGTTAGGGAGCTTTCCCAGGAAAAAATCGATCGCGAATACAAAGATGCGGGCATCATCGTCAATACCGATGGTCATGTTCCCATAGACGAGGCAGGACCAGCTTACAAACCTTCGGAAGAAGTGATTCAGGCGATTCTCAACGCCGATTTGGCTCGCATCGAATGCAAGTTATGGCCGCTTGCCTCATTGAAAGGCACGGAAGAATCGAAATTCGCGAGAAAGGAAAAAAAGACGAGCGCTGCACATTTTTAATTCCTGGCACTATTAATCAGGGTTGTTCAGACTGTCAGAAAATCGTGGATATAAAAGTAGGAGATGAGGTGATTCTTTGCGTCGGTGCTCAACCGATATCGGTTGACCTCTCAACAACGAAAGATGTGGTTACTCTCGCGATTCGTGTCAGAAAACTTTCAGAAAAATGTTGTTAATTGACGGTGCAAAAGGAGAAGGCGGCGGCCAAATTATGAGGACGTCTCTCGCCCTCTCGTTGATTACTGGGCGAGAATTTCGCATTGACAATATTCGCGCTGGCAGAGAAAAAAGTGGACTGCGCCCCCAGCACCTGATGGCTGTCCAAGCCGCGGCTCGAGTCGGCAATGCTCAGTTAGTTGGCGCAGAGGTGGGATCACTACAACTCACATTTCGTCCCAGTAAAATCACTCCAGGAAATTACACTTTTCGCATCGGCACTGCCGGTAGTACCATGCTCGTCCTCCAAACCATACTGCCACCGCTAATGCTGGCTGACCAACCTAGCTTCATCGAATTAGAAGGCGGCACGCACAACACACATGCGCCACCGTTTGATTTCGTCCACGATACTTTCATGCCAATTTTGCAGCAAATGGGCCCGTCCATTCACCTGGAGCTCTTGCGATACGGTTTTTATCCGCGCGGTGGCGGCAAGATCAGGGCCCAAATCACTCCCACGGCTCATCTTAAAAGTTTGTCTCTGGGCGAAGCAAAAATAAATAATCAGGTCAAAGCTCGAGCTCTGGTGGTAAACCTGCCAAATCACATCGGAGAGCGAGAAAACAACATTCTGAAGCAATCTCTACGCGAATATTCGGTGCAAACGAGTGTAGATGCTTCGAAGAATGCACTCAGCCCAGGAAACGTCGTGCTCGTACAAATCCAAAATCAGTTGTTTACTGAAACGGTCAGCAGCATCGGACAGAGAGGCGTGAGCGCCGAAGTCGTGGCCGATGCCGCTGCCCGTGAGGCACTTCAATATCTGGAGTCGGCCGCGCCAGTCGGTCCACACCTGGCCGATCAATTGCTGATTCCCTTCGCTTTAGCCGGCAGCGGTGAATTTCGAACCAGCGCACTGACCGACCACACGACCACCAACATCGAGGTGATTAAAGCCTTTCTTGATCTAAACATCCGTACCCAAGCCGTTGGCGACGAGACCTGGCTGATTTCGTTCGGACCATGACAAAGCCTATTGGGCCCGCAATCGAAGCATTGTCGTAGACAGCTGCGAAGGCATTGTCGTAGGCAGCTGCGAAGGCATTCTCGGCGGTAACTTCGAAGGGCAGTATTGGCGGGAATCTGCCATTCTTTGCTAATACCGTTAAAATACTGGTTTAGAAGTACTGGCAATCCGGCAAGAATCTGATAACACCTCGGAATTGAAAGAATGACAAGCAACGATCAAACCATTGCGTCCCTCCGCCAAGCCATTGAAATTTCCCCTGACAATGTGCCCTTGCGCCTACACCTTGCCGATGTGCTGCGAGGGTTGAGCCGTCTGGATGAGGCGCAAAAAGAATATTCGACAGCTCTCGCCCTGTCACCCGACAATCAGGAGATCAAATTGGGGCTTGCTCTGACTTTCTATCAATTAGGGAAATATATGCAGGCTCTGGTTATCGCTGAAGATTTGCTGTCATGCCCGCAGCCGCCGGCAAGCGTTCATTTACTCTACGCACGCCTGCTTTTGAACGATGGCAAATCCGGAAAAGCTGCTGACGAATACAGGCTCGCGATCGAGAAAGACCCAACCCTGGTCGATGAAAGTCTGGCTGAGCGTTTGAGCGTCAACAGCGACCCCAGTGCAAAGCCTGAACGAGAAAGGGTGTTCGCCTACGCCGATGGAGAAGACGATGCCGATGAGCCTTACAACATTGATGACTTCGGTCTCGAAAAAGTAGATACGACTTTTGCCGACATCGGCGGTATGGAAGCGCTGAAAGAGCAGATCAGAATGAAAATCATCTATCCGCTTGCCAATCCAGACCTCTACAAAACCTACGGCAAGAAAGTCGGCGGCGGTATTTTGATGTACGGCCCGCCCGGCTGCGGCAAAACACATTTAGCTAGAGCGACCGCCGGGGAGATCAAAGCAAAATTTTTGCCTGTGGGTATCAACGAAGTTCTCGACATGTGGATTGGCAGCAGCGAACGAAATCTTCATGAATTTTTCGAAAAAGCCCGAGCCAATGCCCCGTGTGTGCTCTTTTTCGACGAAGTCGATGCCCTCGCTGCCAATCGCACATATGCGGTGAAATCATCAGGGCGGTCGATCATCAACCAGTTTCTAGCGGAATTGGATGGCATTCAAGCCAATAATCAGGGAGTGCTTATTTTAGCGGCGACCAATGCGCCCTGGCATCTCGATTCGGCGTTTCGTCGTCCTGGGCGCTTCGATCGCGTGATTTTCGTGCCGCCACCAGACGCAGTGGCACGTGCCGAAGTTCTGAGAATCATGCTTAAGGGAAAACCGGCCGAGACGGTCGATTTCGACCACATAGCGAAAAAGACCGAAAATTTTTCTGGTGCGGATTTTCAACAACTGGTCGATCAAGCTGTCGAGAAAAAAATCGAAGAAGCAATGCGCGATGGAAAAAACAAGCCGATTACGACCAAGGATCTAGAAAACGTCTTGCGTACTCTGAAACCGACGACACAAGAGTGGTTTTCGCAAGCAAAGAACTATGCTCTTTACTCGAATGAAGGCGGCGCTTACGACGATGTAAAAAAATACATGAAACTCTGATGCACTCTCATTATCAAAAAGGTCTGACTTTATTTCTCAATCGGCAATTCAAACTGGCAGAAACTGAATTCCGGCGCGAATTGACTGAAAGTCCAGATTATTCTAGCGCGCACGCAATGCTTTCAATGAGCATGCTGCAACAATCGAAAGTCGACCAGGCACTCGCTTCGGCCAAGGAAGCTGTACGCCTGGCCCCCGATCTCGCTTACGGGCACTATGCTCTCGCTTCTGCCAATTATCGCAAAGGCAAAATCGAAATTGCCAATCGCGAGATCAAAGAAGCTTTGCGACTCGATCCAAACGACAGCTTCTATTACGCACGAGCAGCCGAGATCAAAATTGTCGAAGGTCAGCATAAACAAGCTCTCCAGCTCGTGGATGCCGGGCTCAACGCCAATCCCAATAGTCTCAATTGCCTGGTCGATCGAGCCAATATTCTAGTCAAATTGGATCGGCTAGACGATGCCGACAAAGCCGCCGAACAAGCTCTCGTAATCGATCCGGAAGATGCAGCGGCGCACATGGCTAAAGGCTTCGTTCTGCTGCACAAATCGCAGATCACTCAATCTTTTTCTCACTACAAAGAAGCTTTGCGATTGGCACCTAATTCAGCGGAAGCGCGCAAGGGACTGGCGCTTACTCTGAAGGCCCGCTATCCGTTCTACAATCGCATTCTCTCAGCATCGCTCTGGTTGGGAAGGCTGGATAAGAGAATTTTGGCGGCCTCGATCGTCATCCTCCTACTCTCGCCAGCCAAAGTCGTGCCCGGCATGATTGTTTTGATCTTGGCTGCCGGCAATTTTCTGTTCAACTTGATTCTGCGCTTCGATCCTCTGGGCAGGTCACTGCTGACACCAGCGGACATCAGAAACGCGAATTATCTTATCGGTTTTAACGTGCTTGTTCTGGCTTTGATTTTATTTGCCGGCTGGAATGAAAGCCCCGACCATATTTTCAACGAAGCAGAAGGCCAAACTAAGCACGGCAAACTGATAGAAGCGGCGAAAAATTTTGCCCGGCTGCGAGACAAAGCCGATCGAATGACGACGGCCCAACAGTCTCAAACAAGGCTAATCATCTGTCAGAGACTTGCTCGCGACGAAGAAGGCTGGTCACCCAACGAATCAATTGAGGATGCGACTAGAGTAGCCAAAATCTTGCTGCAGAATCATAATTATCGCGGCGCCATTGACACACTGAACCTCGCCCTGGCTAAAAATCCCCAAGCACAAAGCGACAAGGTAATCGGTACACGGTTGTTGCTTGCTGATTGTTTCTTCGCGTTGGGCAAATCAAACCAAGCCGAAAATCAGTACTTACTTGCTTTGAAAATAATTCAGCCTCAAGAAAATAGTCACGTTTTCGCGAATTTCTACGAACAGTACGCCATATTCTTGGAAAAAACTGGCCGACAGGCACCCCCGCTCTACAAAAACCGACTGCAATCGACGATGCAGCCTTGAAAGCCGTGCGGGCGACGGCACCATTTCCTAAATTGCCTGCCGGCGCCTCTGACGATTTCGTTTCCTTTCTTTTTAATTTCGATGACAATGGCGGCGACAACACCCAGAAATCAGATCAGACCTACTAAATAATGAATCCCTTGCTCAATATAATGTTGCCCCAGGCTCTGGCATTCATGGCTTTCCTGGTTTGTGTGGCGACGATTTTCTTGCTCGCCGCAATTATTGCCGTAAGCAAAATCATCGCCAGATTGAAGAACAAACGCTGGCCGTCGTCTGGCCCCGCCGAATTATTCATTCTCGCCCTGGCTGCATGCGGCATTCTTTGCGTACTTTACGGCGGCTTAGTTGAACCTTACTGGCTCTCAGTCGAACATTTAAAAATCGACAGTGAAAAATTAGCAGCCGGGAGCATCATTAGAATTGTTCATATTTCAGATTTGCATTGCGATGCCAAAGCCCGTCTAGAAAGCCAATTGCCCGCTGTTATTGGCACAGCCAAACCGGATCTAATTGTCTTCACCGGTGACGCTATTAATACGCCGGAAGGATTGCCTCACCTGCGCAAATGCCTGACGGCGCTAGCTGCGATTGCACCAACCTACGTCGTCAAAGGAAATTGGGACGCCGACTTCTTTACCGATCTCGATCGTTTCGGCGGCACCGGCGTCACCGAACTCGATGGGCAGGCGGTAAAAATGCATATCGGTCCAAATGACCTCTATATAGCCGGTCTAGCACCCAGAACACCTAAGTCTATAGCGTCAGTTTTGAATGGTGTCCCTGCCGACGCCTACAAAATTTTTCTTTTTCATTATCCGGACTACATCAACGAAATGGCCAAGCAGAGAGTCGATCTCTACCTGGCCGGACACACTCACGGCGGTCAAGTGGCTTTGCCTTTCTACGGAGCGCTTGTGACCATGGCTAAGACCGGCAAACGCTACGAGCACGGTCATTTCACTCTCGATAACACTCATCTTTACGTCAATCGTGGCATCGGCATGGAAGGTGGCAAGGCACCACGTGTGCGCTTCCTGGCTCGGCCCGAAGTGACCGTAATTGACATAATAGGAACAAACAAATTATCGACTAAACCGTCCGGGAGCAGCAGTCCGAAAACCAGAGATGATGATAATGCGAGGGCAATCAGAAGATAATCTGCAGACTTAAGCCAAAAACAGGAGTATTCGGCCAAAGACCGGGGAACAATTGAGTTGGCTGATTTGCCGATTGCCTGGCAGATGTTTTCCGCTTTCCTATTAACACCAAATACGGTATTACACATGTTAGATTTTCGTCCACCGATGGATCGTCCGGTACTGCTCAATTTTGTTAAAGCGGCGATGCCCGTGTACATGAAAACAAAAATGCATGGCTTGGCAGTCAAGCCGGTAGATGGCGCCATTGCTAGATTCAAGAAGACGGCAAAACAACGGGCTATGATTTGTCCAAACCATTCAAATCGAAACGACCCCCAATCCATGTTCGCTTTTTCGAATGCGGTCGGGGAGGACTTCAATTTCGTGGCGGCGCGCGAGGTCTTCGACTACGATGACGGCAAAAATGGCTGGTGGCTTCAACACCTGGGCTGCTATTCGGTTGTTCGTGGAGCTCCTGACCGAGAGTCATTCAAGATGACCAGAAAAATTCTGGCGGAGGGCAAGAAAAAGCTCGTGCTCTTTCCCGAAGGAGAAATTTCTCGGCAGAACGATACACTCATGCCCTTAGAATCGGGAGCGGCACAATTGTCTTTCTGGGGAGTAGAAGAATTAGCAAAAACAATCGGTGAAGATAACGGTGGATTGCCGCCGGCCTATATCATCCCGGTTGGTTTGAAATATACGTATCCATCCGACATTCGCCCGGCTTTATGGAGAACTTTGAGTATTCTCGAGGACAAGCTGGGACTGCCAAGCGGTGACAAAGAGACATTTTCGGCGCGCCTCAAGAGTTTGTCAGGCAAACTTTTGAACATTCTGGAAACAGAATACGAGTTCAAACCCGCCGAAGGAGCCACTGTCAGTGAACGAGTGGTGGCACTCAGGGGGCACGTTTTACAAGGTGTCGCCGAACAGTTGAAGATAACTCTGCAACCAAATGGAAAACAGCTCGACTGGGTGCGGCAAATCCGCAATAAACTTGATGATTTCATCTATTCGGACGAGCATCAACACACCGAATACGAACGCAAAATTCATGAGGAAAAAGCGGCAAAAGTCAAAGGCTTTTATCGCGATGTCGATCGTGTCGTGAACTTTATCGCCATATACGAAGGCTATTTCACAGAATCGAACACGCAGGAGCGTTTCGCCGACATGCTCGATCGATTGGAATCCGAGGTTCTCGGGGGCGAACCGACCTTCAAAGGTCCGCGCGTCGTGCTTGTTGATGTGGGCGAGCCAATCAATATGTCAGCCCGTTACAGCGATTACAAAAAAGAAAAAAAAGCAGTAATTGCAAAAGTGACAGATGAACTCGGACACCAGATTTCAGAAATGCTGGTCGGTCTAGACAAGTATCGCAAACCAATCATGCTGACATAGGCTTTTTTCAGTTTTTCGTAGTGTCACGTTTGTGCCCGAGCCTGGCTCTCAGCAAATGTTCAACCGATATCGGTTGATTCTCACCGCAAAAGCTGCGACACCTGTGCCTTTAATGTCGGAAAACCAAAAATTATCTGACGCGATAATTGCCGTAGTGCTGAACGAGGGCGAAGACCGCTTCTTTGTATGGCTTTTCACCGGCAATTTTGTCGGCTTCATGGTCGGGATCGATGAGAGCCAGAGCTGAGCGCGCTTTATCTTTGAGGAACGAGCTGGGATGCGCCTTGGCTACGACATATAGGGGCGGAATGCTGAGTGGATTTTTCTCCTTGATCAGTTGGTCGATGGCAATGCGCACTGACTCTGGATCGTTGCTCTTAAGCATATTTACAGTCGCTTTGAAGGTCATATGATCGAGACTTTGCATAAACCCTTTGGTAGAGTTTTTGACAAAATCTTCGACTGTTTGGAAGCTCTTTAAAAAATCACTCAAGGCCTGGCTCTGTCATCTTGAAGGGATCGAGCAAGCGCTCCAGGTCTTTGTCGGTGAGCTTGGTCTTTTTCTTGGCTACCTGGCGGATTGTTTCGCCTGATGCGAACGCATCGTGAGAACATTGCGCTGACAAGTCGTAACCGATCTCAGGCACGAGAGCCGTGCACAGAGCCAATCCTCGCTCAACCAGATGGGGGCCGTTTTCAGTTGCTTTGAGACCATCCACACATTTCTGGCGGAAATTGTCAGTGACGGTCGCCAACAGATTTATTGACTGCAACAAATTGTAGGCGGCGACGGGCTGCATTACGTTCAGCTCGAAGTTTCCCGACTGTCCGGCAATCGTCACTGTGGCGTCATTGCCAATCACCTGAGCGGCGACCATGCAAACGGCTTCGGCAATTACAGGATTGACCTTGCCTGGCATGATCGAGCTGCCGGGCTGCACTTCCGGTAGGGCGATTTCAGCGATTCCCGCTCTGGGTCCACAGCCGAGCCAACGAATATCGTTGGCAATTTTCATCAAGCTCACAGCTAAAGTTTTGAGCACTCCCGAGGCGTCGACGACTTCATCTAATGTGCTCTGGGCTTGGAAATGATTGCTGGATTCTTGCAAGTTAAGTCCGGTGTGTTTGTTGATGATTGCCAGAACCTTGCCGGCGAATTCTTTGCGCGTATTGATGCCGGTACCGACTGCCGTACCGCCCAGAGCGACTTCAGAAAGGCGCGACTCGGCGTGCTGCAAACGGATGACGGCGCGCTCGATCTGACCGGCGTAGCCGAGAAATTCCTGGCCGAGGCGGATCGGCGTGGCATCTTGCAGGTGGGTGCGGCCGGTCTTAATCACGCCCCAGAATTCCTTGGATTTTGCCGAAAAACTTTTCTCGAGTTTAACCAGTGAAGGCAGCAAATTTTCTTTGATGTCCAGAAGGGCGGCAATATGAATCGCGGTCGGAATCGCATCATTAGAAGACATGCCGTTGTTGACGTGATCGTTCGGATGGACGAGATTACGATCGCCGCGCTTGCCACCGAGAATTTCGATGGCTCGATTGGCAATCACTTCGTTGGCATTCATGTTGGTCGAAGTGCCAGAACCGGTTTGGAAAATATCGATCACGAACTCTCGATCGAACTTTCCTTCAATCACCTCTTTGGCAGCTTCCTTGATCGCTTTCGTCACTTTTGCGTCAACATCACCAAACTCTTCGTTCACCTCGGCGGCAGCATATTTTATCCAGCTAAGAGCACGGATGAATGAACGCGAGAAGCGCAAATCACTGATTGGGAAATTGAGCACGGCACGCTGCGTACTGGCACCGTAATAGGCATCAGCCGGCACTTCCATGGAACCCATGGAATCGCGCTCGCTACGTGTAATTTCCTTTTCTTGCACAACCATCACTACTCTCCTCGGCGTCTTCAGTCAAACGCCACAATTATCTGCCGACCAGTCATTATAGCGGTTGTTGTTTTGGCTTCACTCAACGGTGCTTTGCTTCTTTAGCAAAGTCTTCATAATTGGCTCGAAGACCAGGCCGGGAACCAGTAAAGTGAAGAGAACGGCGCCGAAAGTCAGCACGACCAGCGCCTCGCGATCAGGCATCGAGTGCGGCAAGCTGAGCACAAGCGCCATCGAAAGCGCTCCCCGCATGCCACCAATGAAAACGATGTGGCGCCACTTGAGGGGAATCGCTAACTGTCGAGAATTAAGCAATGGACCCGAAAGGTAAACGAGAGCGGCCCGCGATAGAACGACTCCCACGACACCGATTGCGATTAAGTGCGAGTACTGCAAAAGCAATTGCACGTTCATCTGCAAGCCAATCAGAAGAAAGACAATAGAGTTGACAAGAAATGCTGCGTATTCCCAGAAAGCATCGACCGACTGACGAGTTTTCTCGGCCATCGCCGTATGGCTGCCGTAATTGCCTACCACGGCACCGGCCGCAACCACAGCCAGAACCGGAGAGACGCCGATATGATCGGCGAGAAGAAATGAGCCGTAAGCGACTATCATAGTCAGAGTGGTTTCCAACAAATGGTCGTCAAAATACTTAATCACGCGCGACCCGAGGAAGCCGACGATCAAACCGACGACAGTGCCTCCGGCGACGACAATCAAGAACTGTCCCGCACTCTGGGCGGCCTCTGGCACCGTATTCGCCACCATAGCCGCTAAAACCATCTTGAAGAGCACATAGGCGGTGCCGTCGTTCAACAAACTTTCGGACTCGAGCAAAGTGACCAGTCGATGATCGGCATCTGACTTGCGAAATATGGCGATGACCGAAATCGGGTCAGTGGCTGAAATCATTGCTCCGAACAGCAAAGAATGATAAAAATCCAGGCGCGTCAAAGTACTGACTAAAAAACCGCAGGCAAACATCGAAACCACCACCCCAACCGTACTCAAAAGCAACGATGCACGCCAGCACTGCAGCAGTTCTTTCAGTTCCAGATTCCAGGATGCCTCAAAAAGAAGGGCGGGCAGACAGATCGTGACGATTAGCTGAGGCGTCATCTCCACATGCGGCAGCAAATGGAATGTGCCCGTAAAAAGTCCGACGATGACCAGAGCGATTGGGTAAGGGACGCGCACCCACCTGACGGCCAGACCGACCGCCGACGCCACCATCAGAAGCACCATTAAAATATTGATTGATACAGCCGAATGACCTTCCAATGTTCCTCTGGCTCGCAGCCTGTCAGGGACCAGATGAGAGTAGCATAGGGCTTGATAAAGGCACATCCTTAAGACTTCACAAGGATTGACGACTGGTGCCGGCAAGCTGATTACATTGCAATTAGGATCATTGCAATTAGGGTCAATGAAGGAAAATAGTGATGAACACGTTGAGAACTATAGTACTTATGGGAGTGATGACGACCTTGATCGTCGCCGTCGGTGGTTTTCTCGGCGGCCGTGACGGCATCGTGATTGCTTTTCTCTTCGCCTGTGTCACCAATATAGGCAGTTTCTGGTTTTCGGCTCCGATTGCTTTGAGTATGAGCGGTGCGGTGCCAATCGAGCGAGAGCAGGCGCCCCAGCTTTACAACATCGTTGAAGGCATCGCCGCCAAAGCACAAATTCCGGTGCCTAAAATTTATATGATCCCGACTGACTCACCCAATGCTTTTGCCACCGGGCGCGACCCGGCACATTCGTCGATCGCCGTGACAGAAGGCATTATGCGTATCCTCAATACTGACGAGATTGAAGCTGTGCTTTCGCACGAACTAGGTCACGTCAAAAATCGCGATGTTTTGATTTCGACTATTGCCGCAGTCATGGCTTCC
>CAJCHQ010000524.1 GCA_903970295.1 Bryobacterales bacterium | reverse complement strand
CAGGCGCACGCAATTATTTTGAGCCGCGCTTTGTCTCAGCACGCAATCAAGCACATCAAGCTTCAGGACGCCACCAAACACAAACTCAATGGCCAGAAGCAACAGTCGATCGAGGGCATACTGGTGCAAAATGAGGTTGGTGGCACCCTGCAGTCAACCAATGCCGATGTCTTGTTCAATCCGGCCAGCACGCTGAAATTAGCGACTGCCTGGATGTCGCTCCACGAGCTTGGTCCGCAGTTCACTTTTGTCACGACGGTGCTCACAGACGGCGCCGTCATCAACGGAGAACTGCAGGGGAACCTCTATGTCCTCTCCGACGACCTCGTATTCAACTCCGGGGATGCAATCAATATAGCCCGGGAATTGAATCGACAGGGAATTCACAGCGTACACGGCAGGCTGATTGTCTCACCGGGCTTCCACATGAACGTCGTCACTGCAGGCAAAGCGGCAGGCAAGGCGCTGGCGAATGTTTTTTATCCGGCGAAGTCGAAGCGTTTTCCGACTGCGATCACCCCCGGTGTGAAAATTCGTGGCGGCGTTGCAGTCGGTTTGCCCAAGCCGACCAGTATCATTGTCGCCAGACATAAATCGGTGCCATTGAAAGACATCTTGAAGGCTATGCTCTGTTTCAGCAACAATTTCGTCGCTGATAATCTGGGTGCTTACGTGGCGAAACATCAAGCTGTCGACTCGAAGGGTCAGGCAATCAATAATGGTGCCAAAAATTTGCGACATGAACTGGTCGTCAATTTGGGCATCAGAGAAGCCGAAGCCAATTTTTCATCGACCAGTGGTCTCTATAAAAACCGCATCACGCCGCAGGCAGAGATGAAAGTTCTGCGAGCGCTCAAAGCTTTGCTGGCGGATAATCCACTATCTCCGGACGTTCATTTGACGCTCGCTGATATTTTGCCTGTGGCCGGCATCGATCCGGGCACGTTGCAGAAACGCTTTCACGACGGTGCCGGCAGTGTAATCGCCAAAACTGGCACGCTACCAGATACGGACTCTGGAGTGACTGCCCTCGTCGGCGAGATTTCAACTATTTCTGATGGCAATTTGCTCTTTGTGATTTTCGAGCAAGGAGTTGGCAGGGGCAGCATCGGCTCCTACCGATTGAGACAAGAAGAAATCGTCGATCGATTGCAACATGCGCACGGGGGCGCGCGTGCTTTTGACTACGTCCCCCAGCCGCTCGTTTGTCATCTCGGTCGATGATTCGCGCATGGCGGTGACCTGCTCACCATTTTCAGGTCACCGTCATGCCTTCGCTAGCTCGTTTAGCTGCCACCAATTTAACTGGCTTGAATAAAAGTAATAACACCCCCGATCATGACGGTAGTCCATGAGAAAAAGACTTAAAACGCATTTCGTCAGTTGATTTGCTTTGGCAAAAAGTCGAGAACCAATTGTTGACGCCTACGCTTCCCAGGGCCGAGACTAGCCGCTAAAAATCCTGCCTCCCTTCTACCGCCTGTCAGCCCTCGCACGCCAACTTTTGTCGTGTAGGAGAACACTGCTTGGCTAAACCTTAACGACTGCGAACCAAAACCAAGGAGTCCCAAGTTATGTTTAAATTCGTCGTTCTGCTAGCCGTCACCGGTGTGCTAGCCATTCACCAACCGAATCTGGCGGCCATGTTCTGGACAATCGGCATCGCGGTCGCGCACACCATAGAGGAAACCAGAGGCAAACTCTGGATCTACTTCGCGCAGCGTGCCGACTTCGATTTTCTGGAGAAGATTCCCACGGTTTGGGGCTTCTTTCTCATTGTCTTTCCGGCGCTCGTGCTGCAGTGCTATGCGGCTTACAGCGCGTTCGCCCTGCACGAAGCGCGCGGACTTGCGCTCTTGATCGGGCTCAGAATCGGTGATGCTGTTTTCTCTCATGTCATGCCTGTCACGCAGGGTACCCTGCCCAACCTCGTGCCTGGAGTTCCCACTCAGCTCAATCCTGGCATGCCGACGGCGATCATTTACCTGGTCGACGGCGCCATGCTGGCTTTGCTTTTCAACTCCGTGCTGGCGTCTGCCCCCAGGGTTGACGTTGCTTTCGGATTCTTCGCCGGCGCCATCTTCTTCGCGTCGGTACTTCCCGTCCTCGAGATTTCGGCAGCGATTTTTCGCCGAATCTTACATCGCTGATTTGCCAATCAAGCAGGAAGCCGGGCAGCTCGCCCGGTTTCCTGACCTGATCGTTTCAATTGCAGCAAGTCCAACTCTATCTTTTTTTGATTCTTGGTTTTGGCATTAGCTATGAAAAATTATAGTAGACGTTGAAGTCAACCCCAAAAGCGCCTGTCGATCAGGTCTTGAACTGACCCGAGAAGTCACTGCGAGTGGTGCAAAATATCTTTCAACTGCCACGAAAAATCAGTCGCGCGCAATTTCATGCGCTGTTGCAGACGATTCAAATTGTTAGTTATTTCCTGGTCCGCGGGGTCGATTTGATGGGCTTCCGCATAGTTTTTCATCGCATCATCGTAATCGTGATAGTGCTGTTCGAGATCTCGCCCCATTAGAAAAAGGGCTCGGCTAGCCCGCGGCTTAACTCTCAAGGCTCGCTGATACTCGGTTACAGCGATCGCGTGGCGACCAAGCTCGTCCAAAATTTCGCCGAGCGCCACGTGATACTCGAGGTTTTGTGGGAAGTCTCTAGTCGATTCGGTCTCTTCCACTATTGCCTCAGCCTCTTGCGGTGTCAAAGTTTTCCAGATTTGCACGGTCCTGTCTTGGGCGCGTGCAAAAAGATCAGGCTGGCGTGAACTAATCGCTAAATCGACCAGAGCCGCTTTCAACGCTAACTCATTGTTACCGATTTTGTTGGCGGCTTCTGCCAGCGGACCGGCAGCACCGGCGCTGTATGGAAGATGTTCGAAGGCCAGGGTCAAGGCTTTTGCGGCTTCCTTAAAATTGCCCATTTTTAAAGCGGCAATGCCGCGCATTTTATATGCCGGCCAGAATTTGGCATCATTGTTGATGTCTGTTTGAGCGAGCAATGCTGCTTCGGGGTAGCGTTCTTGTGAGATGCGAATTTCTGACAAAGCAGACGATAAGCCCAGGATTTTGGCATTCTCGCGCATGGCGTTAAAGTAGGCATGTTCAGCCTGCTCCATATCTTGCTGCGAAGCGAAAAAATTGCCCTGCCAAAAATTCAACTGAGAGTCGTTTGGATAGCGTTTGCGGGCAGCCGCCAGAAGCTCGCCCGCCGCGTGCATTCTACCCGCGTGCACCTCAGCTCGAATCAAGGCGATTGCCTCCGGTCGGGAGTTAGGCAAATATTTGGCTGCCTTCTGATATTCGATTTCCGCCTGATCTGGCAAGCCCAATGACTCATACGAAACACCAAGCAGAATTCGTCCGGCGCAGTTGTTGGGATCTCTTTCGAGTAGCGATTGCAGTTTCTCAATAGCTTGCGAGCGGGTCCGGTCGTTGGCAATGCCGGTGCCGATCTCTTGCAATGTCTTCTGTTCGTCGGGGAGGACGGCGCTGGCACCGCTTCGGGAGCATAATAAGCTCGCGCAGCAAAGAACAAATGAGGCGAGCGCCAAACGTCGTAGGTTTCTGAGCGGCATTTTGTTTTCGGGGCAACTGCAATTTGGGACCACGCAGATGATACCTGATGCGGTCGATTGGGCTTTGCCAGATCTGCGAACAGCAGAGCAAGCAGCTAGCGCTAGTTGTAAAGAGCCGGAGTGTGGTAATGCTCCCATCTTTCCAGTCGTTCCAGGTAAGCAGAGGACTGCATGAGCGTTGACCCGCGAGCGACAAAGCAGTAGGGGTGGAAATGACTTCTTCTTTCAAATCTTCTGGGTGCCGCACACAAGCTAAATTCTCATCAGCAATCGATATCTGCCCAGTTGTGTCAACCAGAGGTTGTTTTGAAGAAGCCGTATGTTTGTCAAACCTGCTTATCCTACCCGGTTAAGAGCGTGCCTGCGGGCACCGGAGGACATAGTCATGAACGCACCATACATCCACCCCGCCATCATCGAAGAGGAACGCCGCCGTGAGGAGGACAAAAATCGTCATCCCGTGCAGATTCCCCTTTACGATGAAGTTTACGAGGATCGGCGTACGCCGCCCCCGGGCTGGAACGATCGAGGAGAACGCGAAGAGCCCAATGACGGCGACGATGACGACAACCGCACCATCAGCATCTGTTGACGGTTAAGTTAGCAAAGGGCAGGGGCGGCGGTATGCCGCTGCCCCGTACCTTTCCGCTTTTCCGCTTTTCCGCTTTTTTTGGCACTTTAGGTACTATACAAAGAAGTATAGAAAGCTGCCGCCGCCTCATTTGACGCTAGTTAGGCCGGACGTCTCGATGTGCACTGTAAAGACAAGCAATTACTGCCGGCCGCATATGGCGCAGCTGGCCATCTCGCGTATAACCGGCGCTATGCGCCACGGGCTGACATTCGGTTAACTGTACGTCAGATCGATCCAGCGGAATACGCTCGAGAAACGGCTCGGGCAGAGTCTCTGTTGGATTTTGCATCGATAGCGCGGAGCTTTCATTTTTTATTCGTCGCTGCTTAGATTTGGTAATCTGTCTCTTTCAAGTTTCTGGCTCATCTCTCAGCGTAACCAACGACTCTGCTGCTTGTTTTGCGCACCCCGACTCGGGAGCAATCAGTTCCGCGTGCTAATAAAACAAGATAAAAGCTCACTCAGAGCAGCCTGGATACACAGAATCCTCTTCCCGTAATTTTTGAACAGCGCCCAAAGAAAGGAGCCGTCATGAGTACTTCGACCGGAGTTTCCCAAACAAAATCAGATAGTTGCAGCATCACTGGCTTCTTGAGGACGTCGTTCAAACGATTCTGCAGTGTCCTCCCTGAACTTCTGGTTGCTTTTAGCGTCGTTGTCGCACCGCTCAGTGCATCCGCTACCGACCTGCCTGCGATCGACACAGCGGCTGCTGCTTTCCACGATCCTAACTCGCAACTCGAGCAGCTTTTCCGCGCTGGTTTGTTGAACACTACGAAACAGACCACATCAGAACCAGATGGCACTGTCTATGTCAGCACCGGTGATATTCCTGCCGAATGGTTGCGCGACAGCAGTGCCCAGGTTCGCCCGTATTTGTATTACGCCAGCGATCCAGCCGTTGCCGCACTGTTGCGCGGAGTTATTGCTCGCCAGGCCAAGTACATTCGCATCGACCCGTACGCCAATGCCTTCAAGGAAGACTACGCGGACCCGATCCACGAACGCAAATACGAACTCGATTCACTCGCTTACCCGATCATTCTGGCCTGGACATACTGGAAGCAAACCGGCGACAAATCCATCTTCACGCCTGATTTTTCGTTGGCTATGGACAAGATTCTCCAGTTGCTGACAATCGAGCGCGACCACGCGAAGAATTCGAAGTATTACTTCGACACGCTCAGCGGCAACAAAGTCAAAGTGACGGGCATGATTTGGACCGGCTTCCGTCCCTCGGATGACCCATGCAAATACAACTTCCTCATTCCTTCCGAAATGATGGCAGTCGTGGCCCTGGGTGATCTGCAGGAAATCGAGCATGATATCTACAACGATCCAAAGAAGACAACGCACGCCAACGACTTACGCGTGCAGATTCATGACGGAATCCAGAAATACGGTATTGTTTACGTGCCGAAGTTCGGTTATGTCTACGCTTACGAAGTCGACGGTTTGGGCGGTGTCAATTTGATCGATGACGCCAATATCCCCAGTCTGCTTTCAGCACCGTATCTGGGCTACTTGAAGGCAGACGATCCGATCTACCAGAATACGCGCCGATTAATTCTCTCGAAAAATAATTCTAACTTTGCTTCTGGCTCCATTGGCAGTGGCATCGGCAGCGAACACACACCCAAAAACTACATATGGCCATTAGCTTTGATTATGCAAGGACTGACCGCGACTTCCGAACAGGAACGGCAGTTAGTAGTCAAAGAGCTTCTGGCAAGCGATCCGGGCGACCATCTGCTGCATGAATCGTTCGATCCAAATCAACCGAAAACCTTCACGAGAAAAGACTTCGGTTGGCCAAATGCCTTGTTCAGCGAGTTCATGCTCGTCGACTTCTATGGTCAAAAGCCATTGCCGTCGCCGGATATGAGCGGTCTGACATGGCGTAATCCTGGTCAAAACTCGCAGCCTTGACAGGTTCTAAAAGGCGTAATGCTTGCTCGGCGAAAAGGCTGGAAATGCCTGATTTAAAAGGTGTTTCTGGTCTTTTTGCTTCTTTTTGTAGATACTAAACAGTATAGTGAAAAGACCAAAAGCAAAAATTAGAAGAAGCAGATGGTCAGAATTAGAAATGAACTGCCTGACTTATCCTTACGAATTCCGGCTAGGATAAGTCAGGCAATTAGTTGAGCACGGAGCACCACATATGGCGCCAGATAGCCTGAGCCGTGTCGATTGAACATTGCTCAGACTCGCGATGGGAGAGGTTGGCTCACCCGGTCATAGTGAAAGTGGAACCAGGTCGCAGTCTCGTAAGTTTCCATGCAGCTGCCCCATCCGCGTGCCAACAAGCATTCAATCACCGCTTGTCTAACGGCATCCGGTTGCAGTGACATGAAGGTGTTTGGCACGGCAAACGATTCCTGTCCCTGGCGTAGATAGTCGATGAACAGCCACAACAGACCAGCGAAGCAGGCGTTGGTTGGAGCACACAGTCGCCGCAGCTGATATGGATCTGCTAGAAAAGCACGCTTAGTCGTAATCAACTGCATCGGTGTGGCGTTGTCTTCTTTCAGGCGTAGCCAGCGCTGGTCGTGTCGGTCGAATTCCTGCCAGCCTATCCAGCCATGCTGTTTGAGTACAAACTGAGATTCGAGCAGAGTTTTGGTTGAAAACGGAGTTTGTGACCTGGTGCCGATGTGGATCGAGCGACAGTCTGAGAGCAAGTTTGCCATGGATTTCCAGACCAACTCACCGACAGGCTGTCGCC
The DNA here is from genome assembly GCA_903970295.1 of Bryobacterales bacterium. Next base: position 3,751 of record CAJCHQ010000524.1, on the reverse strand, counting down.
CATTTTTCTTCCAGACTTGCAGTTCGTCGGGTGTCGGTGTCAGGCACAAACCGATGCGAAAGGCGACGCTATCAGGGGCACCCGGCATTGTTTCTTGCGTCACTGTCATCGCAGAGCTCCTTTCATTCACACCTCCATCGTGTTCTACATGTAGACGGCTTCGCTGATTGCTTCGGCTTCGCGTTGATCGCACAGGGCAGTCAGCTCACGTTCGAACCAGCGTCCCAAGTCGCCGTAGTTGGCTCGAGCTACCCAGTTCTTCCTGAGCGGCAACCAGAAGCCCAGAGTCCGATACTTCGACAGAGAAGCCAGCTTGCGAGCGAGTGGAATGATGAACTCTCTAGTTTCCATCACCTGCTTGAGCTTTTTCTGCCGGTACTTCTCATGTTCGATCGGGTCTTCGCTGTCGACCAGTGTTTGCAGGTTGTGCCAACGGTCGCCCAGTTTGCCGATCCAGGACTCGGGTGTGTCGTTTCCCAGTCGGTCGAAGTATTGCTGTATCGTCATACCGTTAAGCTTGTCTTTGGTCAGCATGCGGACAAGGTGTTGAGTTTGGCTGCAACAGTAGATGCCGATGTCGGCGTAGAGCAGGATGAAACTGTCTTCGACCACATCATGGAGCAGCGCAGCGCAGATTACAGCAGCATCACGAATGCCGAGACGGACGAGCAAAACTGCAATCGCCTTTGGGTGTTCGAAGTAACGGACGCCGTTCTCACGCATTTGACCTCTGTGACCATACTTGGAGAGGCGGTAAGCACGCATGATTTTGGCCTGATCGCGGACGCTGAAGTGCTCCCCAATCAAAGCTTCGAACTGCGCCTTTTGCATGGTCAGTTCGGGTTCGGCGATTTTCAGATTTTCGAAGAGCTTGTCCATAACGGTCTCCTCATTACCAGAGTTCTCGCATTTAAGTCATCCAAACTTTTCACACAAGCCCAGTGGCCTGTGAAAAATCCTCGGGAGTGAAATTATTTAGGAGAGCTAGAAAGTTTTGCTCGGTGAAGAGAGATGTGAGTAAGAACACTTATAACTAACAAACGTAGGTGGACGAGGGCAATATTCCAGTAACTTTACAGTCCTCTTTGTATCTAGTTACAATCCGGGCCCGTGCGGAATTCGCCCTAACTGCTGCGGCTTTAATGAAAACAGGGCCCTCGCATTCCTCCGCCATGCCGAGATTGGAGAAAATATGAAGTAAATCACATCGAAATCTAGATTGATATTGTGGTTTCGATTAGCGTTGCTATAGGGTGCCACTATAGGCGGTGCCAATATGGGCTCTGCTCGAGAATTAGCGGTAGAGCTGCGCTGGGGAACAGATGAAAGTGCGGTATGATCAGGGATAGCTCATGGAGACGGTGCCTTGACCCGTTGGTAGGTCCTGAGCCTGAGGCTGATTAAGAATGAGGTCAGGCGTGCCAAGATTCTCGGCAGAAGCCGCGCATAAAGAAGAGCTATCGGCTTACTCGAAAACCAAGCGAGAGCAGATTATTGCTGGCGCGCTGAAAGTCTTCTTGAAGTACGGTTACGAAGGCACGAGCATGAACCGCGTCGCTGAAGAGGCCGGCGTGATCAAGCAGACCATATACAGTCACTTCAACGACAAAGAGAGTTTATTCAAAGCGATAATCGAGAGTCTGACGCTCAGGCATTTTCACTCCGAGTTTGGCGATAGTGTGCCCTTTGAAGTGGCGCCGGAGGTCGCTATGCGGCATGCGGCCAAGATCTTTGCTGACCGCCAACGAGATCCCTCGTATATCGCCTTGATGCGCACAGTTGTTGGCGAATCAAGTCGTTTTCCCGAATTGGCCAGACTTTACACAAACACTGTGATCAAGCCGGGAGCCGCCATGCTGACGGCGTATTTCAAAGCTCATCCCGAGCTGAAGCTCAAAGATCCCGAGGCCGCCGCGCGGATCTATTGCGGCTCTATCGTCAACAACATAATGACTCAAGAAGTCTTGTATGGAAAAGAGATTTTGCCTTTCGAGCTGAGTCGGATTGTCGATGCCCTGATCGAAATGATTTTGCCGGCTGCCTGAACTTGGCCTCGATAGTAGTCTTGGTCGTCAAGTTGTGCAAGCTGTTCAATATGCGACGGTCTTTACCTGTGATCATTTTGGTAATTAGACCTTGCATTATCTCTAGTCAAAAAATTTAGTCTAGATTGTATTCTACACGCAGATATTAAAAGGCAAAAGTTTCTCTAGATCGTCAACCACGCGGTTTGTGCTGCAGAAATAGCGAAGCCTCTTTGCCAAAGTGCTCTGGAAAGTTCATCAACCATGCGATGTCAGTAGTGACTCTCCTGGTCAAAAGCCGTAATTCGACAGAAACGAGGGCCCGATCATGAGCCAAGAAATATTCAACCCACTGAGAAATATGCAACCGCTGGTAGTGCCTCCTCTTGCTAAGAAAATACCGCTCGTATCCACTTTGCACGGTGAAGAGCGAATCGACAACTATGCCTGGATGCGCAATCGCCGAGACCCGGATCTGCGGCCCTACTTGGAGGCTGAGAATGCCTACGCCGATGAGTATATGGGCCGCTCTAGAGATTTGCAGCAAAAACTCTTCGATCAGATGCGCGCGCGAATCAAGGAGAAAGACTCGACGGTTCCAACCAGGCGCGGCAAATTTCTTTACTACGAGCGTACCGAAGAAGGTATGCAGTACAAGAAAATCTGTCGTAGGCAAGACAAGCCGAGGGCGAAAGAACAAATCGTTCTCGACCTGGATAAGCTTGCCAAACAATACAAATTTTTCGAGATAGGCTCTCTCGCTTACAGTGCTAACGGTAACCTCGTCGCTTACACCGTCGATACCACCGGTTACCGGCAGTACAAGCTGTTCGTGAAAAATTTGCGCTCAGGTCGTTATTTGCCCACCTCAGCCGAGCGAGTTACTTCGGTCGTCTGGGCTAACGACAACAAGACATTGTTCTACACCACAGAAGACGAGGTCACGAAGCGCTCGAATCAGGTCTATCGGCACACCATCGGCCGCAAGAAACATCAGCTTTTGTTTGAGGAAAAAGATGAACTCTTCGATGTCAACGTAGATGATATGCGTTCAGGTGCTTTCATCTATCTGGAATCGAAAAGTCATATTACCTCTCAAATCAGCTATTTGGACGCGAACAATCCCCGGGGCGAGTTCACGGCTTTGATGCCGCGCAAATCTGGAGTTCGCTACAGCGTTGAAGATAATGCTAAGGATTTCTACATCCTCGGCAACGAGAACGCCAAAAACTTTCGCTTGTTCAAGGTTTCATGCCAGGCTCCACAGCCGTGCAATTGGCAAGAAATTATTGCTCATCGCGACGACGTTCTCCTCGAGGAAGTGGACATCTTTAGCAATCACCTGGTCGTCTATGAAAGGCACAATGGCTTGAGCAACGTGCGTATCCAGGACCTGACGAGCGGCGATGTTCGCTACGTCAAATTTCCGGAACCACTCTACGATGTTCAGCCCCAGGCCAACTACGAATTTGATGCGACCACTCTCCGTCTCAACTTCCAGTCGCTAGTAACGCCGCCTTCTGTGTACGCCTGTGATTTGAACACTGGTGAACTGGAATTGCTCAAGACCCAGGAAGTAATCGGCTACGACAAGTCTCAATACAATTACGAGCGCGTCTTTGCCGAGGCGGGAGACGGTACGAAAATCCCCATGTCACTCGTTTATAAGGGTGAGCTGATTGATGATGCCAGCCGGCACGTGCACGCCTACGGCTACGGAGCCTACG
>CAJCHQ010000523.1 GCA_903970295.1 Bryobacterales bacterium | reverse complement strand
TGGCAAGTCCACGGTCTTGCTGCAGGTAGCGCCAAGAATAGCGAAAAAGCAGCATGCCGATGCTAGAAACGACTACCATCATAATCGCGGCAAGCCGATCAACCGAAAGCGCTACCAGAGGCAAGACATGCCAGGGTAGGGGAAAAAGGGCAAGGCGAGTAGGTTCGGCACTCTGCACGGCCTGCCACAATACCGGCAAGGAAAATAGGAAGCTTGCGATCAGGAAGCACCAACTCGCCCGCAATCGCCGCTCGCCAAGGGACCCTAGCGGAAGGGCAGTCAATATTGCCGCCAAGAGTGGCGCCAGCACTACGAGCAATGGGTAATAACTGAACATTATTTAGTCACCGCGATAAATGCTTTTTTCTTTGGATCAAACACGTTCTGAATCTCTGTACATACAATCGTTTCGACCATACCACCACTTTCGAAATGGTGTCCGAAGTTTTGGAACAAGAATAGTTTTAGGCGTTACATAAGGATGCTTAGAGATCTCATTTGCAATACCGCCAATGGTATCAGCTGAATTTGGCATTTATAGTCACCCAGTCTATTTGTTGTCGCCCCATAACTCTTTAGCCTGCTCGATAGCGCTCGTCAATTTCTGCATATCTTGCTGGTCCGGACAGATGAACTTGCTTCCGGACAGTATCCATGCCGCAAGTTCCTGGTACTTGAGATGGTAAAAGACCTTTCGCCCTTCCCTGCGCTCGACAACAATTCGGTTCGTTCGAAGAACGGCAAGCTGCTGGGAAACGGCCGAGTGGCTGATTCCTAGACGTTCTTGGAGAGTGTTTACACAGACCTCGTCGTGGCTAATCTCTTCCACAATACGAATGCGGTTTTGGTTTGAAAGTACGGAAAAGAGTCTTGCAAGCTCCGTACTTATTAGAGCTCTGTAAGGCATCGGGAACCCTCCCGTGCAAAAGTTAGCATATATGCATATGTGCTTCAAATCGCAGATTCACTGGGATACAAAAGTTAGCAAAGCTGCCACTACCAGGGAAATGCCGATTTGAACGCAGCGAAAAATATCCTAGCGCCAGGGCATATGTTGTAGCCTGTGGAGATATTAGGCAGGATGCTGCCTGAGCCCAGGAATCCTTGCCCTTCAGGGCGGGGAGAACGTTAAATCACCGAGTCGTCGTCCATCAATCCTTTCTTCGATCGCCGCGCCACACCGGTATTCTGAGCGGCTTTGACCACTGCCGGCGCCACCAATTCCACGACTTTCGGATTGAAAACGCCGGGGATGATGTAATCTTCGTTCAACTCGGCATCCGAGACTACGGAGGCGATAGCGTGCGCAGCCGCCAGCTTCATCTCCTCGTTGATATCAGTTGCCTGACAATCGAGTGCCCCTCTGAAAATACCAGGGAAGCAAAGCACGTTATTGATCTGGTTCGGATAGTCGGAACGCCCAGTGGCCATGATGCGCACGTATGGGGCAGCATCTTCCGGCATCACTTCCGGGATCGGATTGGCCATGGCAAAAACGATCGGATCGCGCGCCATCTTTTTCAGATCGTGAGCTTCAATCGTACCTGGTCCGGAAAGTCCCAGATACAGATCTGCACCTTCGAGAGCATCTTGCAGCGTGCCTTTAATGCCTGATGGATTGGTGTTGTCGGCAAACCATTCTTTCATAAAGTTCATGTGTTCTTTACGACCTTTGTAGATCGCTCCTGCTCGATCGAATCCGACAATGTTGCGAACTCCTGCATTCATCAGGATCTTTGAGCAGGCAACGCCGGCTGCACCAACGCCGCTGACGATCACTTTGAGATCTTTCATTTCTTTTTTGACGATCTTCAATGCGTTGATCAGGGCGGCTAGAACAACGACTGCGGTGCCATGTTGGTCGTCATGAAAGACTGGAATATCAAGTTCTTGTTTCAAGCGGGTCTCGATTTCGAAACAACGTGGTGCCGAAATATCCTCGAGATTGATGCCACCAAATACGGGGGCAATGTGTTTGACTGTGCGAATTATTTCTTCTGTGTCTTTAGTGTTGAGACAGATAGGAAACGCATCTAGCTTGCCGAATTCCTTGAAGAGCATTGCTTTGCCTTCCATGACAGGCAGAGCCGCCTCTGGCCCGATGTCTCCCAAGCCCAATACGGCTGTACCGTCTGTGACGACCGCCACAGTGTTGCGCTTGATCGTCAGTTTGTAAACTTTCTCCGGGTCATCGTGAATGGCCATGCAAACGCGGGCGACGCCAGGTGTGTAAGCCATCGACAGATCGTCACGAGTGCTCAAAGGCACTTTATTGGCGACATGAATTTTGCCGCCGAGGTGCATGAGAAATGTTCTGTCTGAAACGTTAACGACTTCTATGTCGCCTATCGTATGCAGATTTTTTACGACTTCGTCGCCGTGAGCCGAGTCACGCACTTTGACTGTGAGGTCGCGAATTATATAGTCTTTTTCGAAACCGGCAATGTCGATAGCGCCGATGTCTCCGCCGATTTCCCCGATACGTGAAGTGATTTTGCCCAGCATACCTGGCAAATTCTTGATTTTGAGGCGCAAGGTGAGGCTGTAACTGGCACTAGGTTTTGCCGCATTTCTAGGCGCGTCGGAAGCGCGACCGGCCTCTGGTTTGTTTTTTGCAGAATCCATTTTAGTAGTAGTCATAATCCACTCAAACTGGGGGAAGGGAATTTCAGCCTGGCTCAGTTGCTCTTCCATATAACGCTTCTTCGGCGTTAACGGAGTCGAGAGTTATGCTAAGCTGAATCACCATAAATGTATCGCGTGTAGCGGTCAGTTTGAGCGCCTTTTCTTGCTTCTTCGCATTTTTAATTCACTTGGCAATTGGTGCTCAATTGGTCGGGAAAAGTCCCACAGTACAGCCCAGCAGGGGAGATGATTATGACGTCCAAGGATCGAGAAATTATTGGAAACTATGAGGTTACCGATCAAGGTGTAATGACCCGTCGGGAAGTTTTGTTGATGGGAGCCATCGCCGCTGGCGGCTTAGTGGCAGCCGCCCCGGTTTTCAACAATCCAGCAGTGGCAGCCACTGCAGCAGCCGGTACAGAGCCCTATGTGGCGAAGGATTTTTCCGGTTTAGTGAGCAAAAATATGACCGGTCTTTCGGCTAGCCAAATCGAGCAGCATCTGAAGCTCTACAAAGGCTATATTGGCAAGTCCAACGAAATCTACAATAAGTTGAAAGAGGCTGACCTGAGCGGCCCGAATCCCACTTATGCGCCACTAAGAGAACTTCTCGTAGAAGAAAGCTACGCCGTCAACGGAGCGATTTATCACGAATTCTACTTTGGCAACCTCGGTGGCAAAGGGGGCGAACCGACAGGCGATCTAAAGGCAGCTTTAGATGAACGTTGGGGCAGCACCGGCAAATTCATCGATTACTTGAAAGCCGCCGGCAAATGTATGCGTGGCTGGGTCGTAATCGGCTACAACACACGCGGTGGACACTTGAGCGCTTTTGGTCTAGACATGCACAATATGTGGGCGCCGGCTAATCTGGTACCAATTCTGGTGCTCGATGTTTACGAACACGCTTACATGATCGACTACGGCATCGACCGAGCTAAGTATCTCGATGCTTTCCTCGGCAACTTGGATTGGGACGTCGTGGCAAAACGCCTGGCAAGTACTCACAACCATCCCTCGGGTCTGGACTCGACTGTTTAGGATTGGTCAAATCAGACAGGGGCGGGCTTGATCGTCCGCCCTTGTCTGCGACCAGGTTTGGGATCCGCGGTTAATGTGTACACTACAAGGGACATCGGCAAAGAGTCTAAGCGATGACCAATCAGGGTACACAGGAAAGCGGTGCCGCCATGATCAACTCCGCACCTAATGAACAGCGCCTGAGAGAGTTGCGTCGCAGTTACTGGTGGCTGCCTGCATCATTTTGCGTTCCCTGTCTAATGTTGTTTCTGGGCTCGCATGAACCCACCTGGACGCAACGCGCGATCGAAGCGTTGCGCGGAGCCTCAGCCAGCACATTAGTAGCGATCGTCATTTTCGCTTTAGGGCGTCTTGATCAGAGGCTCGGCAACAGACCTGGCAGTGATAAAAAAATCGAATTCGTAACCGTCATACTGGGCATCATGCTCTGGTTCGTTTGGTTTGGGGCCACTCAAATCATGTTCAGGGCTTCGGACGAGATCAAACCCCTCTCTGCCGACGATCCTCATTTTTGAATACTGACCGCCAAGCTTTTTGATGCCACTATTAGTGGTGCAGCTGATTCCGCTATCTCTAAAGAAATGTCAAATTGTACAGGTGATTCTCTTGGTCGAACAAGTCAGACATCCACGCGATCCTGCCATCCGCGTCGTTCTTTTGCCCCGCGATACCAATAGTCGAGGCACAATTTTCGGCGGCATCATTCTCAGTTATATAGATCTTGCCGGTGCTGTGCAGGTCGGCACGATGACCCGCCAGCGATTTGTCACGGTCGCCCTCAAAGAAGTAGTCTTCAAAGCACCAGTGCACGTCGGTGAAGTCGTCAGCTTTTACGCTTCAGTGATTAAAATCGGGAGGACCTCTATCTCTGTGCATGTCGAAGTCGAAACCGACAGAGGTGGGCAAATCTGTCCAGTGACGGCGGCTGATCTAACTTATGTGTGCGTCGACGAAGAGGGGAAGTCGATTCCGATTGTGCCTGTCTAAATGCCCCGAGATAATCACCGAAGTGTTTGTTGAAATATAGCTTGAGATATTGGTTTGAGATATCGAATGTATATTCCGGGACTCTAAACGCGCCGCGTGCATTTATTCCGGCAGGTTCAAAGGATATGATTATGCGAAGTAAGATGAGGAGAACCGATGGAGTCGACCGAAACTACGACGCACGAGAGAATACGCCTCTATCTAGGCACTGGATGCGGTAAAACCACTGCTACGTTCGGCGTCATCCTGAGGGCGCTTAGCCGTGGCAAGCAGGTCAGTATCACCTTCTTCGATAAACTAGAAGAAAATTCCAGCGAAGGAAAGGGGATGCGAGTGTTGAGCACTCACATGGAGCCGGGGTTTGGCAAATTAATGGTGCACTACACCGGTGTAAATCGACTGGGCACGGGTCCAAAAGGTAGTTTTCGGTTGTACAGTTCACCCAATGGCATTCTTCCCGAAGATAAAGCATCGGCCCGGGAAGGCCTGGCATACATAAAAGCTGCACTGGAGCGGGGCGACGATATCGTCATCGGCGACGAAGCTCTTGATGTTTGCCGTGTAGGTTTGCTCGACTGGGAAGAATTTCGTCGCGTGGTCGAGTTGCGAAAGGATCCGACGCTTTTGATTCTTACAGGCAGACGAGCGCCCGACTGGCTGATGGAAAAAGCAACGACGATTTCGACCACCACGCAATTGCGCCATCACGGGCGGGCGATCGAAGGCATCGATTGCTGAGCTGACTGGTTTCGACTGCCTTTTTAACTGCGAAGTTTGACCTGATTGGTTTAGTTTTTCAGTTGCTGACCGCTAGCCGACGCTGTGGTCTGGGCATTCTTATGGATTTCTTCCTTCATGACGTCGATTGCTTTGTCTAATTGCAGATCTTTGCCGTCATTGGGATTACGTTTGCCCAGATTGGTGTAGTTCATGTCGATCCACCACGGGCCTTTGCCGTTGGTATAGTCAGCATCTTTCAGGTCGACTTTGTAGTCGGGAATAATCCCTACTTTATGGATGTCAGTGTCGTTTGGCGTCAAGTACTTGGCGATGGTGACATTGATGCCGGATCCATCTTCCAGTTTGTTGATTGCCTGCACGAGTCCTTTACCGAAAGACTTTTGACCGACCAATTTGGCTCGACCGTTGTCGCGCAGGGCACCCGAAAGAATTTCACTGGCGCTGGCGCTGCCACCATTAATGAGAACGACCATCGGTTGATGCGAGATTGGTCTGCCGCTGACCGGAGTTGGCTGTTTGTAGCCATCGGCGTCGATTGTGCTGACGACGATGCCTTTGTCAAGGAACATGCTGGCGATTTCGATAGCATTGGCTAACAGTCCACCAGGGTTGTTGCGCAGGTCGATGATCAGACCATCGCAATCAGCGAGCTTATTCAAGGAGGCTTTCATTTCGGCATTGGCTTTCTGGGAAATGAAGCTATCCAGTCTGATGTAGCCAATATTATCGGGCAGTTTTTCAGTGGTAGCGACTGCGCGAATCGGAATTTCAGCACGACTGAGATTGACTTTGCGCTTTTCGGTTTTGCGCATCAGAGTGATTCCGACCTTTGTATTGATCGGTCCGCGGATCTGCTTCACGACTTGATCAAGCGATTGTCCGTTGATTTGCTTGCCGTCCACTTCAGTGATCTGGTCACCGGGTTGGATGCCGGCATTGAAAGCGGGTGTGCCTTCAATTGGCGCAATGACAACGACTTTGTGTTCTTTGTTCATGCCGAGCTGCATGCCAACGCCGAACAAATGGGCTTCGATTTGTGATTTCTCTTCGTCGAATGCATCTCGATCGAGAAAGCGGGTGTATGGGTCATTGAGGCTGGCCAACATGGTTTCGATTGCTTTGTGCGAATCGTCATTGGTTTTCAATTTGCCGTCGAACGCATGCTCCCAGCGGTTCCAATCCTGGCTGGCGTTACTGCCTGTAAAGTCAGCAACGTATTTCTGATCGAAGTAGGTATCTTTGATGATCTTCCAGGCTTTTTGATAAAGCTGATTGGGACTGATCGGGGAGCGAGTACCCTGGGCTAGCAGCCCAAAGCTCTTCATGTCTGAACTGTCGGCTAACAATACCCGCTGTTCAGTTTGAGCGTGCCTCTCACCGGCTAAAAGCCAATG
>CAJCHQ010000522.1 GCA_903970295.1 Bryobacterales bacterium | reverse complement strand
GGAAATCGTACCAGCATTTGTGATGCTGTCAGTTGCATCGAGAGTTAAGCTCGAGCCACCCGATCGGCCTGGCACAATCGTCGAAATGATACCGCCCTTTTCATTGACGATATCAGTGGCGCTAATCGTCACACCGCTCTTGCCGCCAACTCCATAGATATCGCCGTAGTTGAAAATATCTCCAGCAATCGAAAGTGAGCCCTTCGATGTATCGTACGCGACCACTCCCTTAGGTACGAGAATTTCGGTGACGCTGGCATTGGCGACACTATTGAGACCGAATTTACCGCCATCGGCAGCTCCGGTCGAATTGAGAACAATGGTCTGCTTACCGCTCAAACTTTCGAGAATCGCTACATACTGAGCAGCGGTGACTTTCTGTCCGGCACTGAATGTCGCGACTGCTCCGCCTTCCCTGATGGAGACGCTCGCCTGCTGTCCCAGAAGACTGGAACCCAATACGATGTTGGCAGTGTTGGACGAGAGGTCTAATTGATAGCCACCGCCGGGCAAGACGGCGACATTTGCAGTGTTTGCAGCGTGCGTCGGAGATGACGTCGTTGTCGTCGTAGTGAAATGACTGGCCGCTGTGTTAGCGATCGGCGGCGCATGATGAACTATACCTTTCTCAGTCAATGTCACTGTCGTGTGGCCGGCGGGAGTCTTATTGGCTCCGGCAGGAGCATACACAGCAGCGTGAGACGGAGTGAAACTTTGAATCAGATGACTGACGCTCGTTGTCGCACCACTACTGCTGAATGTGCTGGCGACGCTTGAGTGAGAGACGTTGTTGTTGTGAATCACGGTGGGTACCAGCGGGGGCGCGCTGGCCCCTGCCGCATATGCCGAATTAGACGATACAAGGAACACGAAAGTCGATGGCCAAATCACCAGTCGCTTAGCCATTGGCCCGTGCTGGCGGCGAAGTTTTCGACTCCAACGCACAAGCTTCATCCAATTCGTATCCTTGATCATCGAATTCAAACCTCCATGGCTGCACCAAAACGCACTGTTTATCAAGACAGTGTTTAAGACATACGCTTCAAAACTCAGCAACCTAATTCCACTATGCGTTAGCACCACCGACAGTTCGCTGCCTGCAGTCCTATTGCATCAGAAGACTTGTTCTTTACTCCCCAGATCCGCAACAATTGCGGACTCTTTCTCTGTTCAACACCGGGAAGCCAGCGGAGCAAACCCTCTCTCTAAATACTATCGGCGCTCAACCGATTAGTTTTTGGGGAACGTGACACTTCAATCGGCTCTGTACGTTTGACGATGTTATCACCGTGATGATCTTGGATGAGTACATCTGATCAACATAATCAGACATAGCGTCGTTACAATCCCAAAGGGCTACTGGACGCTGCCTACGGGGCAATAACGATATCGTTACATATCTTAGCATTGAAATTTCAGTTAAATTTGGCGGCAACTGTCACACCACATTTGGTGATTCCAAATTCCAGGCGGGTATCTAGCCGCTCGATCATTTCCGACTTTCAACATATAACGCAAGACAAAAGAGGGTCCCGCAAAGCGCTATTCAAAGAGACCGGCCAGTAAAAAACATGGAAATGGCCAGCATGCAGTCTGCAGGAATCCTCTGCCCCGCTCGTGTCGTTCGTTTACTCATTGCCCCGCTCGTTCGTTCGTTCGCTCATTGCCTCCATCGTTCGTTCCAATTTTTAAAGTAGCGATTTGAGAGATCACCGCTTCTAAGTAACATTTGCATTGGAGATTCAACGGAGTGCAAATCACAATTTGTGAAAAGAAGTGAACGTGATGCAGAGACTTGCCTCAATCTCGCAGATGTCAGCCCTTCGTCTCTTATACACATTCTGAAAAAGAAAGCGAGCCGAGCAAAAATTAGGACCCATCCAGTCACGCACAAAATGCGCACAGAGTCTCGCTCACATCGCGTTTCTCTGCCGTCCAAATGAGGCTGCCACAAAGCTAGCAGTACCTGAACACTTGATCTCAACCCCCGTTTGGTGCGACACTTAACAATCACGGAAATCCGAAAAAATCTCAAGACACCAATTTATATTGAAGAGGCAAGCGAATGCAGGTACTCGAAAACAAACCCACCACGTACACTTACGACGAAATCCCCTACGACAGTCATGCCTTTCCACAGTCGCATCCTGATCGCCTCGCTGCCGTTGCCACTTTGTTCGGCATGAAGCCGCAAGCGGTCACTCACGCCAAAGTGTTGGAACTAGGTTGCGCCGGCGGCGGTAACCTCATCCCCCTGGCCCTGTCACTGCCGGAAGCCCACTTCGTAGGCGTCGACTTGTCAAAACGTCAGATTGAAGACGCTCAAAAAGCGATCAAAGAACTCGGACTCAAGAACATCGAACTCAAACATATTGATATCAAAGACATCGACCAGGGCTTTGGCGAATTCGATTACATCATCGCTCACGGTCTTTATTCCTGGATTCCCAATGAAGGTCAAGAAAAAATCCTCGAGATCTGCCAGAAGAATCTTTCCGCCAACGGTGTCGCTTACATCAGCTATAACACATTCCCGGGCTGGCACTTCCGCGGCATGATCCGCGACATGATGATGTATCACACAGCTCAACTGCAAGAGCCGGGCATCAAAGCCGGTCAAGCCAGAGCGCTGCTCGATTTCCTTTCACAATCAGTGCCCACACAAGACAATGCCTATGGCATCATGCTCAAGAACGAACTGGATCTGCTCAGAAATCAACGTGATTCATATTTGCTCCACGACCACCTGGAAGAGCAGAATGCTCCTATCTACTTCCATCAATTTGCCGAGCGTGCAGCAAAGCACGGTCTTCAATATTTGGGCGAAGCCGATTTCCACACGATGCTGACCAGCAACTTCCCTAAAGAAGTAGATGAGACTCTGCGTCGCGTCTCGACCGAAATCGTTCGCACCGAACAATATATGGATTTCCTCCGCAATCGCACATTCAGACAAACACTGCTTTGCAAACAAGAAGTGCCGCTCAATCGCAATCTCACTTTTGAATCGGTTCAACAATTCTTGATTGCTTCCCCAGCCAAACCAGTTTCGGAAAATATCGAAATCCAATCAGCCAAGCAAGAGTCTTTCGTGCTGCCGAATGGTTTCACCCTTTCCACACCACAGCCTCTAATCAAAGCTGCTTTCCAATACCTGGCGGAACAATGGCCCAAAGCAGTCAGCTTCGATGATCTGCTCAATGCAGCTCGCACCCGTATCTCCGCCACGTCGATTCAAGACGCGAAAACCGTGGAAGCGCAACGTCAACTTCTCGGTGCCGATTTGTTGACCGCTTACGCAACCAACGTCGTGCAATTCCGCACTCAGAATGCACCGTTCGTTACCGAAGCGAGCAAGAAGCCGAAAGCCAGCGAAATTGTTCGTCATCAAGCAAGAACTCGCGATTTTGTCACTAACCAATTGCACGAAGGAATCGCCATTGATGTCTTCTCCCGTCACTTGATCGAATTGCTTGACGGCAGCCGCGACAAAGAAGCGATCCTCGACGAACTGACCAAGCTCGTCAAATCGAACACTCTGGTTGTCCAGAAAGACGGTAAAACCCTCAAAGACGGCGACAAATTGCGTGACGCTCTGCGTGAAGCAATGAATGAAAGCCTCTCCAAGATGGAAAAGGCGGCTGTGCTAGTAGCCTAGAGTTAGGGATAGTTTCGTCTGCAAATGTCGCAGATATTCCAATCAACGACTTGCATATTCTTAGCGAAAGAGGCACCTCAAACGGTGCCTCTTTTTTCAGCTACTTATTCGCCGAGCAAACCGGTTGTGCTCGCTTGACTGTTGTAAGCGGTGAGCCGCGGTCGCATTAGTTGCTCGAATTCACCACTGCGCATCTGCATCAAAATTGCCGCCGTCTTGAGCATGTGCGCGACCAACTTTCGCGATTGGATATGCGGCGCATTCACCAACTGCTTAATCGGCAGGACTACAGAGAGCGCGTGCTGCACTGAGAACTGCGACACGAACATTTTCTTCCCATTGCCGACTGATCGCACACGCATAAAACGGTGCCCGATCATTTCAGCTGGGTTGATTTGTTGAAAATTGTCGACTAAGTCGTTCGTTACCGTTGCATGCATGCCGGGGCTGAGGACCACTTCTTGATCTCCCGGCTTGACCACGACTGATCGAAGACGAGCGTCATCAAGGTCAAATATAGATAATCCGTGCCGGAATGACATGACTAAAACAATTGAGCGAGCGGCGATTCTGATGTCAGCAAACGGCGTACTAATCAACGTATCTTGCGCTGGTGCAAAAACAACTGAACCTCTCGTCAGCTGAACCCTTTTCAGACTTTCACTGTTTCCTGAGACCAAACCTTTGAGAGGCACCCCCGGTTGAATAGTCACCGGTCCCTCCGTCGAATTGACGCCTTCGTTGAGTTCTACGACTGTGGAGATATCTTGAGTCACGCCAAGATCTTCATCGCTGTATAGAAGAGCGGGAATCTTTCCTGTAGACAGCTCCGTATCAGAAGTCCAAATGCCCTCAGACCAGGGCTGTTGTGATGAATTGATCCCTGAATTCAGCAAATTGATTATAGCCGGGCTTGGCGCGACATTGTTGTTCGCGTTAATAAAACCCAAATTGTTTAAACCGCTGAGAACAGCCGAAGCAATGTTTGCCGTTGTTGAATTTCCGAGCGAAACGAGCGGCGGCGATTGATCAGATTGGACACTGACTAATAGTTGTTTACTCTCCCCTTCGGAAACGATCGAGGGCTCTGTAGCTTTGGTGGTTGATAATATCGGCAAGGAGGTGGTTATTGCTTGCTGGAGTGCCATCTGTATCATGGGTGCCTGCAACGCAGATAACTGCAGGTCTGAAGAAGCCTGACTGCCGGATGAACCAACCGGATCAGCCAAAATGGTGACGCCAGGACCTAACACGATCGCCGTGGAGGGAAGAGCGCCGGTGCTGAATTGAATGTTGCTGCCCTTCAGGTTCAACGTCACTGTTGCATTTGGCACTGAAATACTGTTGGCACCAAAATATGCGGTGCCAGTTGTTACTTCGTTGACCGTCAAATTAGCTGGCCGAATACCCGGCACCGGAGTTGGTGTCGTCACACCGATGATGATGTCGACCGCACCGCCTGTTCCCGTTGTCTGTAATTCTGTCGGGCCGCCCTGGACGACGATCTGGCCATTAGCAGTGTCAGCTTGGCGAAAAAGTATGAACCCATTATTTGCTGTTTCCACAGCTCCTGAGTTCACTTGCAACAAGGAACCTGCGCTCAGAATATTAAGGAAGCCGTTCTTTGCTGTGATGGTGCTTAGATTTAGCGATCCATTCGCCCCAAGAGAGAACGATGTCGCGGCGCTCGATGCGTTGACGTTGCTGCTGGCAAAGCTGAAGTCTCCCAGACTGACTATTCCCGTTCCCGCCGTTGTGATGTTGTTCGAATTGAATCCAAGGAAAATACCTCCACCAGCGCCCGATAGATTCAACGAGCTGGCTTGAACGACAAAACCTTGAGCATTCGTTTGCTGAATCAATCCGCTGCCTTCCGCCGACAACCCAACCCCGGCTGTTGCGTTTCCAATCTGTTGATTGAAGATGATGCTGCCGTTGTTGCCGGTTGTGATTAACCCAATTGCTGCAGCCGCTTGCAGCCCAGTCGTGTTTATAGTGAGGTTACCGCCAGAGAAAAGAGTGAAAGAACTCTTAGTGGTGGAATTGAGCAATGTTATGCCCGAAGAAGACTCACCGGCGATATCGACAAGACCTGTTGATACCACTGCAAGATTGGTTGCGAACGTATTGAAGGGCGAGCCCACAGCGCCGATATTGGCATTATTAGTCAAATTCAGTGTATTAGCGTTAGCTGTAGCGCCGCCAATTTCGGTGAATGTTCCCACGCCGCTCGTGGTCAAATTGATGATACCAGCCACCGCCTCAGCTTGCAGACTACCGCCCAAAATGATGTTGCCGGCAACGTCGCCAGAACCGAGAACACCGCTTGTGATTGCGAAATCGCTCATAGCGAAGGTGTTATGGGAGGCTCCATTGACTGTGATATTGCCTGTGCCGCTGTAAGTAAGTGCACCAGACATTATCAAAGCAGTGCTATTCAACTCCTGCCCCCCGCTCAAGGAATTGAGCAAGTTGATCGCGCCCGCGGAATCGAGGATATTGGTCACCGGCGTACTTACCGCTAGAGGAATTGCACCGGCGCCCACTGTTCCTATACCGCCTGAACCAGTTTGCAAAGTCACCTGGGCGGCACTAATACTGATATTAGCAGTGGTCTGGGTGATCGCTCCGCTGCCACCGGTCTCCAAAAACACATGGCTGCCGCCGGCAGTTATATTGCCACCGAGGGTGATATTACCACTAAGAGCGTTGGGTACGACTTGACCGATGCCTCCTCCGTTTACCAGTGAAACATTGGACGTTGTGGTGCCTGCCGCAATCAAGATCGGACCAGAATCAAATGCGGCGGTATTGACTGTGCCGAGCGTTACTTCTTTGCCAATCACCGTCAGCGAA
>CAJCHQ010000521.1 GCA_903970295.1 Bryobacterales bacterium | reverse complement strand
CGAGGGCATAATTTCTTCGACGATTTTCTTTTTCACCATGTCGATGCGACGTCCGTATGGTCCTAAGACCTGTTGTGGCGGAACGCCGTTCAGCGGTGGCATTTGGTCGCGATAATCTTCGGCGCCCATGCTCAGCGAAGTGTCTATTACGCACACGACCTGGAGGGTACCGGCCGGCAGGTTGGCTAGTCCGGTGATCTCGGTCGGTGCCGTCAAAGTGGCCACCAACAGCACAGCCACAATGGTCCAAGCCGCCATTTTGGCTAATTCCGACCGCCAGGAAATTGTTCGGCTGAAGCGACTGATCAATCGTTCCTGGCCGTAGCCTCTGCGTGCTTGTCGACGCAGCTCAAAGCCAAGATAAAGCATGGTCACAACAACTACAAGGTAGATAAAAATCAGTGGCAGCGCCAGGTGATTCGGAATCTGAAGCATGATGCCTCCTTTTAGATCTTGGTCTGCTTGGCGTGACCAGCTTGGTTGTTGGTTAGCCCGGCTGATTGCTGTTTCGCCTGAACTTTCTTCGGTTTGCCCTTGCCCTCCTCTTGTTGCAGATCGGGATTGTGGCTGTAGACTAGCTCCAAATCGTATTGCACGATAAGAGTGTCTAGCGGGTACTGATCGCTGTCGCCGCCCGGATTCAGGATCAGGTAGTTCTTCAATCCAGCGACGGCCTCGATTGGCTTGTCGCGCCAGGCATTGCACTTGCCGTATTGAAAACTGGCGAGCGCCGCCAGGTGTCGATCGGCATGAGGATAAACAAATTGCACCAGCCATGGTGCATCCTTGCGCGCTTCATAGACTTCGGCTGAGGCTTTGAAAGCTTCGCAGGCTGAAGCTAATGCCTTGGCCTGATCGGCGGGTGTCTTGACTGGAGAGTCTTCTTCTCCCAAGCTCTTGGCTAAGGAGTAGCTCTCGAGGCCGACCTTGTAAAGGCGAACCTGATTGTCATCCCAGCAAGACAGAAATAGGCTTAAGCCGAAAAGAACGATACCCAGTGCGACTAGTAAAGCTCTGCGTCGGCTCCAGTTTTGGAAGTGGATCATCTTGTGATTCTCCTCAGACATCATCACGGAGTAAAGCAGCGCTGCCAATCAAGAAGATCAGAATGAAGGCACACGCTAAAGTCGTGAACGGATAGAGCTCGACCGTGGTTGATTGAGTATCGCTGATGATCTCGCTTTTCTCGAGGCGATCGATCAAGGCGAAACCATCTTGCATCTGTTGCACGTCGCCGACCCGAATCACTTTGCCGCCGATCGATTCGACGAATTTTTGCAAGTCTGGTTTGGTGGCTCCAACCCAGTCTTCACCAACACCAAGGACGTACATGCGAATGTGATATTGGCTTAGCTCGTTGGCTAGTTCTAGGGCCCGCTTTGGCTCCAGAGAGTCTTCTCCATCAGTGACCATGATCAGCACTTGTGACTGAGCTTTGCCGAGTTGGCGCAAGTGCTTGATGCTGCAGTGGATAGCGCCTTCTTCGCTGCTGCTGTCGCCCAGTCCATCGAAATTGGTGCCACTACCCTTGTAGAGAATTTCAGGCAATTTTTTCTCGACAGATCGTTTCTCCCCCAGAGGCTCGTTGTAGTAGCAGCGGTCATCGAAAGTGATCAGCCCTACCCTGTCCCCGTCCCTGTGCAAAAGAAATTCGCGCACCCCTGCTTCTGCCGCCTCGGCTCTAGTTGGCTTTGCTCTGGTAGTGGTCGCTGTTTGCGTTTGGGCAGAGCTTTTCAGGGCAAAGCTCTGTTGCTGTCGGTCGCTCAACTCTGTATCCATTGAGCCTGACACGTCGACAGTAATGACAAAGTCGCGCGACTGCTTGATCAGTCTGTGCACGGAGTGGTCGAGTTGGGGCTGGGCCGCCGTGATCGCTAATGCCACGATCAAAGCCGCCTGGCAGGCCGTGGGAATCAGGCTAGAAAGCTTCATCCCGCTTATGTTCGTGTGAATGCTGACCTGGGAGTGGCCCAGTGCAGCCCGCCGCCGGTTGGGGAGCCAGAGAACCGGAATTGCGGCGAGCGTCAGCAACAGATACCAGGGCGCTGCAAAGTGCAGGCTCTCAGTGAGCATGAAACTGCATCCTTTCGGCGAAGCACGCGCGCTCTACTCATATCCACTCGGTGCTAACGGGATGGGAATTGAATCGAGCGGCCTGAGCTTGAGATATTCGTTCGGCACGTCCGGCCTTACTTTTTGCTTGCTTGGGGGAAATTCGGAGCGCACCTTATCACCTTGGTCGTTAAAGAAGTCCACGGACTGAAGAATGTTATGGGCATACTGGTAGTCCACGCGGTTATAGGTGATACCATCAACGGTGACTTTGTTATCTGTGACTGTCTTTATAGTTTGTCCGCTGTCATCGAACAGCACCACTCGATCAGGCACGCTACCGTGCTTGGGAATGTGCAGATAGAAGATCTGGTACCGCTTTTGTCCGTTCACGTCCCTGCTGTAACTCCAAGACTGGACATAGAGCTCGACCTTCCCAGTGCTGTCTTTGACTGAGATTTCGAACGTGCTGTAGTTTAGTTTCTCTACATATTGGATGGTGCCATCCCGGCGAAGATAATTGGCTGTAGTAGCACTGAAGTCGAAGGTTCCGAACATACGCTCTGCATGGGTGCCGGGATAGAAGAACTTGAAGTCCCCACTGTCCGGCGTTGTGGCAACCATCTCATCCAGCAGTTGTCCTTGCAAATCGTAGTGACGAGTCGTCCGGATGCCTTTGGCATCGAGGTCATTGCTGAAGGCGAGTGTAGTGTCACGGCGCTTGATCTTTTCGTGCACAACTTTGCCTGTGGCATCGGCCAACACATAGTCTTGCAAGACGCCGTTGTCGAAAAATGAGCTGCTTTCGTAAGAGCCGTTCTGGAGCCTGCGACCTCTCTTCTCCATGTGACCACTGGGGAAAAAGATGTCTTCTGAAAGCATAAGCCCGTTGTCATCAAAGGAAACTTCTGCGTGCTTGCGAGGCGGCCGTGGACCCCTGACCGGGAAGTACTCTTGAACCTCTCGTTCTTTGCCCGCTTTCCAGAAAACGAATTGAATGTTGCCGTTTTTCAATTCGATTCGGTCGAAGCTTCGATGTCCATCCAAAAGTTTTCCGTAATCAATCGATTGAGCGGCCTTTGGTGCCGCGAAGAAGACCGCTGTTGCGCCTCCGTTGCCAGGAAAAGCCAGCAGCTGCGGTTGCGCCTTGCTGCACCCTGCCATAAAAATACTTCCGCAAACCAAAACGCTCAGCAGTCGGACGAATGGCGCTGACAACGCGCAGTTCTTTCTGCTCATGATTTTCCCTTCTGTGAGGAGCAGGTACAAAAAGTAAAAGAGGCGCAGAATGCCCACCCGCATCCCTACAGGATTGGGCAAACACGCCTCCATTGTGAGATGTCTATCCTACGGCTGCCGCGCCGCCCATCGACTGCGCTCGCTTAGGTCCGACCAGATAGAGTGTCTGCTTCAGGTCAGCCACTTCTGCGGCGCCGAGATATTCGGTCGCAGACATGGGATCGAACTCGAATGTTTCTCCAGCTGCGATGAAGGTAAATATCACGTCGACTGAGTAGCTGGCGCTACCAGTCACTATTAGACGGTGCTCGCCGGCCGCGAGACGCAATTCGCATACTTCAAAGTCTGCGCAGATATTGAGTGTAAATTGGCCTTTCTGGGGATCGAGCTTGTACGCATAGATCTTCTTGGTGGAATTACCGAACATGTTTCTCCCCTTTTCTATTGCAGTGCGAAATATACACCGGGTTCAAGCTCACGCTCCCAACCGGGTGATATCGAGTGATACTTGCGGTGAACGCGAAGACCATATCTACCGAACACTCTTGCAAGAAGTCTGACGGATAGTTGCCAAACGGTAACAGCCAGGGCTTACTCTGATTATTTAAGTATTTACCTGCATGGGCAAGAGAATGAGCGTGACGTGCCTGGAGTCTAGAACAATATTTGACAATAACAGCACGTCTGAAACTCAATTACACGGATTGAAACAAAATCGGCATTGCGACCCTGGCGCTGGTATCAGAAATTGTTTCCTGCTGGTGTCAGTGTTTAAGTCAGCGCTGGAGCTAATGTTTGCTGCGCATTGTCGACTTAAACCCGAATTGATCCATGAACACCAGAGGGGCACACAACGGATGGCGCAGCGCCCGAACTCCTTTTTGGCGCATTTTGTTGTCTGAACAATTGCCTCTTCAGCCAATTTGGCGGTTCCTTCAATACTTCAATACCATTTATGATACCGTATTTAGTATCACTATCAAAAACGTCTCCCCCGCCAGTCAGCGCAAAGCGAACCAGATAATTGCTCGGTGACAATACCAGTTCTAGCTGAGCCATCTGACGGTCGGCCAGTTGAAATTGTCAAGCAGTCTTTTAGATCGAAACTGGCGCTGAAAGTGGGCTTTCCTTGTTGTTACGACTTTCATTTTTTGTTTAGGTTTGAGTATCAGCAAAAAAACCTCTCATACCGCTCGATTTCAGAAGAACAGCAATAAACACAAAGATCCAACTCGACATGCTCCCCGATGGGGAAAAGCAGTCAGCTCCGCTTGCACGTGAACCCTAAAAATCATCCTCAAGGAGGACGTATGCACTTTTCGACTCCGCTATATTTCGCCGCGTTAATCGTGGTTTTGCCTGGTCTCTGGCTGGCAAACCGGCAACGCAAGGCGCTCGGCCACTCCCAAGTCTCCCTGCACCAGGGTCTTCGCTCAATTCCAACTTTGGGTCGAATACCCGCGATTTGCCGGATCCTCTTCATGATCATGCTGATCGCTACAGTGGCTCAACCACAACTGATTCACAAGCTCGTTCATCAATTCTTCAAAACCAGAGATTTTGTTCTCACAGTCGACAACTCGAGCTCCATGAACGGTGCACTGACCGATCCAGAGCAGCAGAAATTCGTCGTGGACAATCAGGCAGCAACAGCGGCGCCAAACGCTGCACCAACTGCCGTCACCACGCCCACGGCTCCTGCTGCCGCCACTCAACCACCGAAGCCAACTCGTTCTATGGCTGCCAGAGAGGGCGTTCGGCAATTTCTCTTGCACCGCAAGAACGACCGAGTTGGATTGATTACGTTCGACGACCGCTGCTATTTCTCAGAACCGATCGGCAAGCCGGAAGCAGTGCTGAAAAAACTGACTGCAATCACACCCGGTAGCGGCGGTACTAATTTCGATGGTCCCAGCCGCACGGCATCAGAACCGGGTGCGATCCAATGCACGATTCAACATTTCATCGAAATGAAAGCGACGCAGACACGTGTATTCATTATGGTCACCGACGGCGAAGATTCAATCGACCCTGACCGGGCAAAACTGTTAGCCCAAGCGCTTCACGACCAGCACATCAAGATGTACGTCCTGGGCGTTGGTGAAAGTTGGAACGGCTCGAAGAAGCAAGCTCTGCAAGACTTTGTCGAACGTCCAGAGGTAGGCGGTCAAGTCATTCACGTCGGCGATGCGAAGCAACTGCGAGATGCCTTTGCCTTAATCGACAAACTCGAAGCAAGCACTGCAGAGTCGGAGACGCTCGAGCGAGCACAGGAACTTTACCCCTATTTCGCCCTTGCAACGTTCCTCCTGCTCTTCACCTGGGTTTGTGTTGCTGCGTATGTGCACGAGCCCCAATAAGGAGAAATTTCCATGAAACAATCTAAGAAAAAACGGTGGCGCACACTGGGATTGACCCTGACAGGACTGATCCTTTTGGGGTCCGGTCTGTTTGTCGCGATCTGGCAAGACGCCCAG
Source organism: Bryobacterales bacterium (assembly GCA_903970295.1). The sequence continues at coordinate 1,322 of CAJCHQ010000521.1, read as the reverse complement.
ACGCTTTTGTACAACCAGGGATTGCAGCTATACATTCTGGCTCAAACCGCTGGTTCCGGCGACTCGAATAATCCAATCAAAACACCTCAAGAGAGAACGAAAGCGCTCGTGGATGCGACCAAAATGTTTGCTCTGTCGATCGAGGTCTATCAGTCCGAAACCAAGATGGGCTGGGTACCTCGCTTCATCTTTCCGCACCCAGATCGTCACCTCGCCGCCAAAGCGAGTTTTCGCACAGGCAATTGTCTGAACTGGCTCAAACAAGAGAAGGACGCTGTCGCCGCCTACGAATACTATCTGCAACTGAATCCGGGCGGCGAGAACGATCGGTTTCAAGCCGACACGTTTAGCGACCAGCACAATCTCGAGGTTTTGTTCAATCACAACCCCGAATTGCAAAAGCAAGAAGGCAAGGGTAAGGGCAAGGGCAGCGGCAGCGGCGATAAGAAGCAGCAAGGACCCGCCGGCAATCAAGCTGGCCACGCACCCCATACAAAGATGTAAGTGAGGATACTATGACTCAGATTCACTTCTTACACGGTTGGGTATTGCCACTTGCATTACCCCTGGTCGCCGTCATGGCCGCTGCGATGTATCACGGTTTCAAACTGCGATGCAAAGCCCGGCGAGCTTACGGCAAAGAGGAGCTGATCGAAAAATTCAGCCATCCGCTCACGCTCAAATCTGAATTACCGGTCATGATCGGACGGATTGTGGTGGCACTGCTATTGGTCTTGGTTATAGCAATGCCGGTGTCACCGAACAATCCCTGGAAAATCCCGGCCGGCTCTACTCAGGTAGTGGCGGTGATCGATGTCAGCCCGAGCATGGCTGCCGAAGACCATCGCGATAAGTTCCCCGCTGTCGACGGCAAGCCACCACAGCAGGTGCTCGGTCCTTACGGTCGACGCATCGACGAGGTGCAGCTTGCTATCGAAAACCAGATCATGCCTGCGATCGCCGGCAATGAGCTGGGCGTCGTCCTCTTCGAGGGCGGTGCCAAAGACCAGGTCGACCTTGAAGATGATTTCCAGAAGATTCGTTGGGAGTTCGCCAACAATTGGATGGAGATAGGTCAGGCGCCAGGTGACGGCTCTGACTACGGCAAAGGTCTGGCCACCGCGCTCTCGACTTTCAAAAATTCGACGACGCCTGGAAAGAACAAAGTCATTGTTCTTTTCAGCGATGGCGGCTCTGATAATCTCGACCGAAAAGCGCTCGCCAAAACGGTCGAGCAAATCAAGGCTGAGAAGATCAAAGTGATCGTGGTCGCGGTCGGCAGCGAACGAGAAATGAAGGTGAACAAGTACAACGCGCAGGGC